>LUZZ01000507.1 GCA_001603845.1 Syntrophobacterales bacterium Delta_01
TCCCCTTACAGGGGTTAATTTAAAGCCGGCCCCTCTGGGGTCGGTTGTTTACTCTTCCCCCCTGGAGGCTGGAAGGAAACCGATGGAAAGCCGGAAAAACGGCCCCGCCCGGAAAGGCCGGTGGCGGAAGCCGGAAAAGTATGTGTGCGCTACGTGCGGCCGGGAGCAGCCCTTCTGCTGGACCTGTCCGTGCGGATTCATGATCTGCTCCGACTGCATGGAGGAAAACTTTTGGGGCATGACCTGCAACGGCATCCACTGGACGTGCCCGGACTGCGGAGCGATCCGGAGCTTCGGGAACGATTGAACGGAAGGCGGAAGACAGAAAACGGATGGCGGGTATCCGGCATCCAGGGCCGAGAGTATAGGAACGTAAAATGTCTGGAAAACGTGTTGTAATCATCGGCGCCGTGGCGCTGGGGCCCAAGGCGGCGTGCCGGCTCAAACGGCTCGACCCCGGGGCCGAGGTCCTCATGGTCGACCAGGACCGGTATATTTCCTACGGCGGCTGCGGCATTCCCTACTTTATTTCCGGCGACGTGAGCGACATCCGGGAACTCATGAGCACCAGTTTCCACATGGAGAGGACGCCGCAGTTTTTCGAGGACGCCAAGGGCGTGCGCGTCCTGGTGCGTACCCGCGCCACGCAGATCGACCGGCAAAAGAAGGTCGTGCGGGTCCGCAACCTGGATTCGGGGGCCGAAGACGAGCTGCCCTACGACAAGCTGGTGATCGCCACCGGCAGCCGGCCCAACCGGCTGCCCATCCCCGGAATCGACCTTCCGGGGGTGGTTTCCATATCGGACCTGCATTCCGCCGAGGCCGTGAAGGAAAGCATTGCGGCCGGCCGGGTGGACAGGGCGGCCATCATCGGGGCGGGGGCCATCGGGTGTGAAATGGCCGAGGCGCTGAGCGACCTGTGGGGTATCGAGACGGCGGTGATCGAAGCCGAAAACGAGGTGCTTCCGGGGATTTTGGACCGTTCGCTCGCCCGGATGGTCCGCGCGCACATGGAGGAGAAGGGAATCGCGATCCATCTCGGCCGGAAAGTGGGCCGGATAGAAAGCGCCGACGGGGGCGGGCTGGAACTGGACATGGGAGGCGAGACGCTGCGGGCCGACCTGGTGATAACGGCCGTGGGCGTGAGACCCAACTCGGAGCTTGCCCGGGAGGCGGGGCTGCTGGTTTCGCCGCGGGGCGGGATCGTGGTCAACCGCAGGCTGGAAACTTCCGATCCCGACATTTACGCCGGAGGCGACTGCATCGAAGTCCAGCACCTGGTGACCGGAAAGCCGGTACACTTCCCGCAAGGGTCCCTGGCCAACCGGCAGGGGCGCGTCATCGGCACCAACCTGGCCGGCGGTGCGGCCCGGTTCGAGGGGACGGTGGGGAGCTTTTCAATAAAAATCTTCGACCTGGCGGTGGCCTCGGCGGGCATTACGGCGCAGGCCGCCCTGCAAAGCGGCTTCGACGCGCAGCCCGCGATGGTCGTCCAGGCCGACCGCGCCCACTTCTACCCCACCCAGGACCTGGTTTTCCTCCAACTCACCGTGGACCGCAAGACCCGGCGGGTGCTGGGAGCCCAGGCCGTCGGGAAAAACGGGGATGCGGTAGTGGGCAGAATCAACGCCATCGCCGCCGTGCTGCCGTTCCGGGCGACGGTCGAAGACCTTTCCAACATGGAGATCGCCTATTCGCCTCCCTTTGCGTCGGCCCTCGACGTGGTGAACGCCGCGGGAAACAACGCCGAAAACATCCTGGACGGCCTCAACCGGACCATGGAGCCCTCGGAGTTCGAGGAACGCTTTCTTAAAGGCCGGGCGAAGGACGCGGTCTGCCTGGACGTGCGGGGCCCGGCCAATGCCGCCCCGTTCGTGAAGCACTTTGGCGACCGGTGGTGCAACATCCCGCAGGAGACCCTCAGGAACAGGCTGGCCGATCTGCCCGAAGACTGCGACCTCCTGGTGGTTTGCAACTCGGGGGTGCGGTCGTACGAAGCCCTGAGGCAGTTAAGCGAGGCGGGGATAACCAGGGCGACGAACGTCCAGGGCGGGATCGCGGTGCTCAAAAAATCCGGCATGCTGGAAACCGATGAACAAGAACAGCCGCAATAGCCCCCCGCCGAACGGCCCGGACAGCGCCTGCCTTTCGGGCCGCAGCGGGTCGCCCGTGGGGATATTCTGGGACCAGTCGCTGGTGTGGGGGCTCTTGTGCATCGAGACCTTTCGCCGCTCGGGCGTTTCCTTCCGGCTGCTGGGGGCCGCGGACATCGCCGCCGGCGCGCTCGACGAGGTCCGCATCCTGCTCGTTCCGGGCGGCTGGGCGGCGCACAAGGTGCGTGCACTCGGTGAGTCCGGAAGGGAAAAAGTGGCCGCATTCATCGACGGGGGCGGCTCCTACATCGGCTTTTGCGGCGGCGCGGGCATGGCCCTTTCCAGCCCCCCGGCCCTGCACCTTACGCCCATCGAGCGGATGCCTCTGTCCGAGCGGCTTCCGAGCGCGAGCGGGCGGATAAACGTTTGCGGCACCCTGTCCCATCCCGCCTGGAAAGACGTTCCCGAGCAGATTCCGGTCTCCGTGTGGTGGCCGTCCCAGTTCCGGTGGAACGCGGGTCCCGGCGCCCCCGGCGCTTCCCTGGCCGTCTATGCCGACCCCTGCGCCGATTTCCAGGTGGCGGACCTGCGGGTCGCGGACGTCTCGCCCGAAGTCTGCTGGAAGGACCTGGAAGCCGCCTACGGGATAAACCTGGATCCCGCCCGGATCAAGGGACATCCCGCCGTCATCGAGGTACGGAGGGGGGCCGGCCGCATGGTCCTTTCCTACGCCCACCTGGAAACCCCGGGCGACGCGTGGGCGAACCGGCTTTTGTTGAATATTCTCGACTACCTGGATGAAGAGTCGGCAAAGGCGGGCAAAGAGATCCGCAAGCCCGTTGGAGGCGCCGCCGCGCACGAGCCGGAACCGGAACTTCCCGGCGAAGCCGCCTGGGCGGGCATCGCCCGCGCCAGGGAGGCCGCCGTGGAGCTGGTGTCTTTCGGAGAAGCCAACCTGCTGTGGAACTGGCGAAATCCGTGGCTTCTCAACTGGAGGCGCGGAATCCGCGGCCTGGAATACGGCAGCCTCTTTGTGACCCTGGACCGCATGGCGGCCCTGAGGAAGAGAATCGAGCCGGGCGGCGGCGGGGGCCGCGGTCCGTCCGTCCGGTGGCCCCGGCAGGCCGAGATCCTGGAAAAGCGCACGGTCGAATTCTGCACCCTCGCCCGGCGGCTGTTGCTCGAAGAAAAGATCGCCGCCCAGACGGGGATCGTAAAGAAGCTCGGCAAGGTCAACGAGCGTGTGGACCACCTCCGCTCCTCGCTTTTCGGCGACAAGATGAACCACGGCGGTCTCAGCCGCGCCCTGTTCGACCTGGTCGATTCCATGCTGCTCGACCTCCTGAGGCAAGCCCGGTAACGGCCCCGCGGGCGGTTTTGCCCCCTCCGTATGTGACTCGAACTTGACATCCCGGCCGTATCCACGTAAAGCAATCCTGAAACCAACTTCAACCGCTTATCCGGATTTCGAAAATCCACTCCGCGCGGGCGCGGTCCCGTAAGCCCGCAACCCTGCTATTTGACATCGATGGGAGTGACTAATGGAAATGCGCAAAATCCTAATGCTGCCCGCCATCCTTTCCCTTTCGGCCATTTTCGTAATGGGCGCCATGGCGCAGCAGCAGGAAGACCAGAGAGTAAACGACAAGGTTCGTGAACTGCAGGAGCAGTATAAGAGGCTGATGAAGGACGAGTACAATCCTTCCGCCATCCAGCCCAAAACCGACGGGCCTCCTTCTTTCAACGCCGGCAAGGCCTCGGTGAAAAGATCGAAGAGCGCCCACCGGTCCCGATACCATAAGGCGACGTCAAAAAAGGCAAAGAGGGCCGGGCTGGCTTCCAAAAAGACCCGGACCGCCGCGAAGGCCTCCAAGGCCCGTTCGACCCGCATCACGAAAAAATCCGCTAAAAAATCGACCCATCTGGCTGGAAAGGCTTCCCAAAAATCCGTCAGCAAGAGCCGTATCGCTTCGAAACGCTCCTCCCGGCAGTCCAAAAAGCTGGCCGCGGCGCACAAGAGAAAAACGGGCCACGCCGGACCGGCCGTCCGCAAGGCTAAAAAAAGCCGCACGAGCTACGCCCGGTCGCACTCCGGCAGCCCCGTTTCGAAGTCGCGAGCGGCGGTGAAAAGCTCGCGCAG
>LUZZ01000117.1 GCA_001603845.1 Syntrophobacterales bacterium Delta_01
GGAGAGTTCCATGCGGGCGTCGATTCCTCCCTTGATTTCTTCCAATATGGAGATCGCCCGGCACAGGATGCCGTGCTGGGCGTCCAGGAACTCGACGGCGGTTGCTTTCTCGTTCCGACCCGGCCCCGAACACCCCGCGGCAGCCACCGACCCGGCGGCGGCCCCGGCAAGGCAGATGAAAGTGCGGCGCGAAATCGGCCTCCTAAAAACCATTACTGCTCCTTGGCGGATTTTCGTTATCGGTTTATAAGCCGCAATCAACAGGTTGAATTTATAAGATTACATGCCGGTTGCCTGGCAACCCGCCTGAGGGACGTTTTTAGCACACCTTGACAGAGCCCTGCAAATCCTATATCGGAGAGCAACCGCCGGGTGTCCGGCGTGGCTGCCGGTGCCGGTGAAGCCGGTGAAAATTTCCTAATGAGCCGGGAAGCGAAACAATGGATGCCGAAAAGCTCGCAAAACTTAAAATAGCCGGTTCAAACCAGTTTACCTACAACACGCGCAGGCGCCGGCTGGTGTGGGTGATCCTGGTGGTTGCCGTCCTGGGAATCGGCGGGGGTATCCTGGCGGGAAGCGGTCTGCTCAGTCCCGCGGTGACGGTGCGCACCGCTGCGGCCGGCCTGGTGTATCCGTCGCAGGTGTTTACCGATTTCAACGCCAGCGGATACGTGGTGGCCCAGAGAAAGGCGGCCGTGGCCTCCAAGGGCACGGGGCGGCTGGTCTACCTGGGAGTGCAGGAAGGAAGCCGCGTGAAGGTCGGCGAAGTGCTCGCCAGGCTCGACAGCGACGATCTCAAGGCGGAAAAAGCGCAGGTGGCGGCACAGCTCAACGTGGCCCGTGCCGAACTGGAGCGGGCGGATACCGAGCTTGCCACCTCCGATCGCAACTACAAGCGGTTTTCCGACCTGTGGGCCAGGAGGGCGGTTTCCCAGCTCGATTACGAAAACGCCCGGGACCGCTACTTCAAGGCCAAGGCGGCCGTGGATTCCGCGCGGGCCAACATCCGGGCGCTGGAAGCCTCCCTTCGCCATTCGGAGGTCCTGATCGAATACACTGTCATCCGGGCTCCGTTCGACGGCGTGGTGCTCACCAAGGACGCCGACGTGGGCGAAGTGGTGGCCCCCTTCGGCTCGGCCACCAACGCCAAGGCCGCCGTGGTCACCATGGCCGACATGGCCTCGCTCATGGTGGAGGCGGACGTGGCGGAATCGTTCCTGAGCCGGGTCAAGCTGGACCAGCCGTGCGAAATCCAGATCGACGCCGTACCGAATACCCGGTTTCCCGGAAAAGTGAACATGATCGTACCCACCGCGGACCGCACGCGGGGAACGGTGATGGTGAAGGTGAGCTTCGATACGCTCGACCCGCGGGTGCTGCCCGAAATGAGCGCCAAGGTGGCCTTCCTGTCCCGCCCGCTTTCCGAAAGTGAAAACCGGCCCGTCCTGGGTATCCACCGCGACGCCCTGGTGTCCCGAAGCGAAGGGCAAAGCGGGATCTTCCGCGTGGTGGACGGCCGCGCCGAATGGGTGCCCGTGAAAGATCCCCAATTCATGGGGGATTATCTCCTGCCGGGGCCGCCGATCAAAAGCGGCGACCGGATTGTCCTGAAGCCGCCTGCGTCCCTGGAATTGGGCGCCAGGGTGGAGATCCCGGAATAGAGCGAAATGGCGAACGGCGCGGATGAGTGCCTGGTACTGGTGGAGGACATCTACAAATCCTACGCGCGCGGCGCACAGAAAGTGCCCGTGCTCCAGGGGATAAACCTCGGGGTGCGCCCGGGCGAGTTCCTGGCCCTCATGGGGCCTTCGGGATCGGGCAAGACCACCCTTTTGAACCTGGTGGCGGGGCTCGACCGGGCCGATTCGGGCCGGATCACCGTCGCCGGGACCCCCATTTCCGAATTGAACGAGACGGACCTCGCCCACTGGCGGGCGCTGAACGTCGGCTTCATTTTCCAGTTCTACAACCTGTTGCCCGTGCTGAGCGCCTTCGAAAACGTCGAACTTCCCCTCCAGCTCCGGCGCCTTTCCCGCAAGCAGAGAAAAGAACACGCCATGATCGCCCTGGAACTGGTGGGCCTCGCCGACCGGGTCCACCACTATCCGGGGGAGCTTTCCGGGGGCCAGCAGCAGCGGGTGGCCATCGCGCGGGCCATCGTCACCGACCCGGTGCTGATCGTGGCCGACGAACCCACCGGCGACCTGGACAAGGTTTCGGCGGCCGAGGTGCTGGCCCTGCTCGAACAGTTGAGCGCCGATTTCAGGAAGACCATCATCATGGTGACCCACGACCCGAGGGCCGCGGAAAAGGCGGGCAGAATGGTCCACCTGGACAAGGGCGTGCTGACCGTCCAATGAAAAAAGACCGCCTGCAACAGCGCCGGGAGAAGTGGAAAAAGGCCGGAAGATAACGGAAATCGGCGAAGATTATCAGAAAGATGTAGGATGGGCACGGTTTTTTCGTGCCCATCGTTTTTTATCGACAAGAATGCCGGAATGGTGGGCACGATAAGGAGAGCTGTTGCCCAAACGTGGGGCTTCATGAATTGAGGTAAGACCGGCCAAATTCGTCATTCCCGCAGCGCTTTTGGGCGGGAATCCGGTGTCTTTCCGCTGGTTCCCAGGCGGAATGGTGGGCACGATAATGCCGTGCCCACCCTAGTCAAGGTCCGGACCGGGCGACCGGGTGCTTCGCGGGTCTGGCGCGCCTATTTGAAATAATCGAAGAGCCTTCCGAAATCGATTCCTCCGGGGCGCACGTCCCTGTATCCTTCGTAGATCAGCTTCTTGCCCTCTTCCAGGTGAACGGACTTGATGCCCTGGCGGATGGACAGGGACGCCTCGATGAAGGCGGCAAGCTTGTCGCAGGCCCGTATCATCTCGCCGTCGATGGGCGAGAACCGGTCTTCGTTGTATTTTCCCGCCATGTCGGCGCCGGGGACCCCCCGGGTGACCGTTTCGCCTTCCCTGATGCGGTTTGAAAATTCATCTTCGATGAAATAGAGCACCTCTTCGCGCATCGGGGAGGGGATCAGGGGAAGGATGCGTTCCTCGAACTGCATCTTCTCGTAGGACTTGATGATTTCGTCGAGGCCTTCCACCGAAGTCTTGACCGGCGACACGATGTCGCGGGTGAGCACCTCGGGCAGGTCGTGAAACAGGCCGCAGAAAAAGTCGTTGAACATGCGCCGGGGGCAGGCCCCCATTTCGAGGGAGCAAAAATAGGACATCACGGCCACGATCAGCATGTGCCCGAGCACCGAGGTCTTGGGGATGCGCTGGGAATGCGCCCACCGCTGCTGAAACCGGAGCTGCGCGCACAGGTCGATGAACCCGAAGGATTTCTTCCGCAGCGAAATTTTCTGCACGCCGATGAGGTCGTAGTGGTCTTCAATCTGGTTTTCGATCTCTTCCTTGGTCTTGTCGATTCCGTAGACGAAGGGGGCGGTGTTGTAGATAATCTGAAATTCCCAGTTGGTCGCCAGGTAGTGGGCGGCCTTCAGGATGCGCCGCTCGAAGGGCGCGTAGCTGCTGTCGAACAGGTACCGTTTGAATCTTTCTGCAAACCCGCTCTCCACGCCCTCCAGGTCGGGTTCCACTTTCTTGAGGACCAGGGTGTTGATTTCCTTGCCTTTCCGGCTCATGAGCTTGTGGAATACGGGGGCCTTGATGTCCGTCAGTATGATTCGGGGGAAAAATTCGAATATGCCGCCCTCGATCAGCTTCAGCCAGTCGATTTCGGCCCGGCCCTCCAGTTCCTCCAGCTTGCCGAGCACGTAGGCCAGGATCATCTTGTGCGCCTGCTTGTCCAGTTCGGTGAATTCCACCGGGCGCACGTGGTCGTTCCACCTTTGAATGCTTGCCGCCTCGTAGAGCTTGTCCAGCAGGCCTTTAGTGAGCATCTGTCCTTCCCGTCCGTATCGCGCTTATTTTCTGATCTCCGGCCCCCGAGAGCGAGCCGGAACCGGTTTGCCGCTCCATCGGAGCGTCAGTATATACGATTTATGTTCCGTGATGAATTTTTTGTCCGTCCCGTAAAGGCCAGCACCGGCGGCGGGGAAACCGGCCGTTTCCGGACCGTCTTTTTCGATCCGGTCCGAAACCGACCGGAAACCGCGCCCCTGTACTTCTTTGACCTTCCATCTTTTCTCCGAATGGCTTAACTTCTTGAGCGCGCGGCGCGGTCCGCGAAGAAACGCAGATCAATTTCCGGGAGCTGGCGTTCATGAGAAAAAGCGGAATTTTGCTTCATGTTTCCTCGCTGCCCTCCGGTTTCGGCATAGGGGATCTGGGAAGCGGCGCGTACAAGTTCGCCGATTTCCTGGCGGATGCCGGCCAGTCGGTGTGGCAACTGCTGCCCTTCAACCCTTCGTCCCCGGTGTGCGGCAATTCCCCGTATTGCAGTTGTTCCGCATTTGCCGGAAACTCCCTGCTGATCGGGCTGGAACCGCTGGTGGAAGCCGGCTGCATCGACGGGGCCGACCTCGCCCGCCCGCCCTGTTTCAGCGCGCGCCGGGCCGATTACGTGCAGGCGGCGCGGTTCAAATACGAAGTGCTGGAAATCGCCTTCCAAAGGTTTCGGTCCGTGCCCGACCTGGAATGCCGGTTCGAAAACTTCCTGCTTGAAAACGCCGGCTGGCTCGATGACTACGCGCTGTTTACGGCCTTGAAGGACCACTTTGGCGGGGCCGCCTGGAACGAATGGCCGCGCGACATACGGGACCGGGAAGGGCCGGCGGTCGAGCACCGGACGCGGGAGCTTTCCGGGAAGATCGCCCGCGAAAAGTTCCACCAGTTTCTTTTTTTCAGCCAGTGGTCGGCCTTGAAGGCTTACTGCAACGAGAAGAAGATCCAGCTCTTCGGGGACGTCCCCATCTACGTGAGCTACGACAGCGCGGACGTGTGGGCCAACCCCCGCCTGTTCAAGCTCGACGAAAACAAAAAGCCCCGTTTCGTCTCCGGGGTCCCTCCCGATTATTTCAGCGAAACCGGCCAGTTGTGGGGAAACCCGGTCTACGACTGGGACGCGCTCCGGGAAAGCTCCTATGCCTGGTGGATCAGCCGGATGGAGCACAACATGAAGTACCTGGACATGATGCGCCTGGACCATTTCCGGGGGTTTGTGGCCTACTGGGAGGTCCCCGCCTCGCACACCACCGCCATCGAAGGGAAATGGGTGGAAGCGCCCGTGAGGGATTTTTTCGACACCCTTCTCAAGCGGTTTCCCTTTCTGCCCATCGTGGCCGAAGACCTGGGGATAATCACGCCGGACGTGAAGGAAACCATGGAGTTTTACGGGTTTCCGGGGATGAAGCTCCTTCAGTTCGCCTTCGGAGACGATCCGGCCACCAATCCCTACACTCCGCACAACCACGTCCGCAACTGTATCGTGTACACGGGCACCCACGACAACAACACCACCCGGGGATGGTTCGAACACGATCTGGGCGAACGGGGCACGGAAAACCTGCTCGGTTACCTGGGGCCGCACATCAATGTCGGCAACGCCAGCCGCGAACTCATCCGCTTTGCCATGATGTCGGTCGCCGACACGGCGGTGACCCCCATGCAGGACTTCCTGGACCTGGGGGCCGAGGCGCGGATGAACACCCCTTCGACCCCCTTCGGGAACTGGGAGTGGCGGGTTGCCGCCGAACAGCTCACCCCGGAGCTTGCCGAAAAGATCCGCGAAATTACCAGGCTTTGCGGAAGGGTATAAACTACGGGCTTGCCCGTAAGTCGCCGCTTCCGCCCCGGCACGCCTCGAAACCGGCCGGCAATCGACGGCCTAAGCGGAGAAGCCGCCGTCGATAGTCAGGCTGGCCCCCGTAATGAAGGCCGCCTCGGGTCCGGCCAGGTACGCCACAAGCGATGCGATTTCGTCGCCGGTGGCATAGCGGGGAACGGCCATCACCTGCTGGAGGAGCATCTTCGCGAAATCGCTCGTTGCGGGGTTCAGCTCCGTGTCGACGGGGCCCGGGCTGACGTTGTTGACCGTGATGCCTCGCGGGCCGAGGTCGCGTGCCAGTCCCTTGACCAGCCCCACGAGGGCCGCCTTGCTCATGGCGTACACGCCGCCGCCCGCAAAGGGCATCCGTTCGGCGTTGCAGCTTGCGATGTTGATGATGCGCCCACTCGGCTGCATGTGCTTCACCGCGGCCTGCGTGGCGACGAAAACCGCGCGCACGTTGACCGCGAGGGTGCGGTCCAGGTCTTCGAGGCGGTAGTCGTCGATGGGGGCGATGATTGCGATGCCCGCATTGTTGACCAGGATATCGATTCCGCCCAGCTCCCGTACCGTCTGGTCCACGGCAGCAATCACCGCCTGCGCGTCGGCGCTGTCGGCCCGGATGGCCAGCGCTTTTCGGCCGAGCGCCCGCACCGCCTCCACCGTTTCATTGGCCCTGTCCGGGTTATTGACGTAGGTAAGCGCCACGTGGGCGCCTTCGAGCGCCAGGCGCTTTGCGACCGCGGCCCCGATGCCGCGGCTGCCGCCGGTTACCAGAGCCCGTTTGTTTGCAAGTCGATGGTCCATGAAAACCTCTTATTATCGGCGGGGTGGCGGTGAGGAAAGGGTGTCCCGGAAGCCCCGCCGCCGCCCGCTTCGGCAGGACAGCTCCGGGGGCATCGGTACACCCCGTCCCCCTGAGCCCGCGTTTCAGTTCGGTTCCGTGGCGCCGCCGCGTAGATTTGCGGCCCGCGCAAACTCGCGACGTCAGGCAGCCTGCGCCCGCGCGCGCCTTTCCAGCTCTTCCGCATCCACGTTTTCCACGTGGGTGGCAATCCACCACATGTTCCCGGCGCAGTCCCGAACGGAGGCCGCCCGGTCGCCCCAGAAACGGTCCGAAGGGCCCTCTACGGATTCCGCCCCGGCATTGACGGCCGCCCGGTACGTGGCGTCGGCGTCCGGGACGTAGAGGTAGAGCAATGCGGGCATGGGGGTGAAGTCCGCCATGGCCTCGCCCAGCATCACAATCGAATCGCCGATTTTGAGTTCGGCGTGCATCACGGTGCCGTCGTCCGCGGGGAACCGGTAATGCTCTTCGGCGCCGAACGCCGCTTTCAAAAAGTCGATCAGGCGCGTCGCTCCCTTTACGGCCAGCAGGGGTGTCACTGAATGGAAGCCCTGCGGGATCGGTTGTCCAGTCATTGGAAGTGCCTCCCTTTTGAAGAATTGTTCCTCTTTTACAATCTAAGCAGTGCAGGCGGGGACGCCACATTGCGGCGGGCCCCCCATGGTCCGGGCCGCCAGTGTATGCCGGTACATGCACTGCTGTAGGAAAAACCCTGCACTCGGCCCGGGCAAAATTTCCGTCAAAAACATCCCCCCGTGTCAATTTTTAGACCGGGGCCACTGCCGGCGGGAGGCGGGTACGAGCGCGCCTCGGGGGAAGATCGGGCCGGGCCGCCGAGGGGGCGTGCACGTCCCCGTGCGCCGCTTTGGCCCGGCTAAACCGTTGCAGGACAAGCGTCCTCCGGCATTTGGCATCAATTATGCTTTGCTATAGACTATGCTTTCGGTAAAAGAAAAAAGATGAATCCACAATCTTGAGGAGGAAGCCATGATTTTTCTGGCCGGTATATTGGCAGGGTGTCTATTGGGATTCGTTCTTGGCGCTCTTTGTCGGGCCGCCAAGGAAAAACCGCGGATATTGCCGCCGTCCAAAAGGATTTCAGGAAGCCTGAAGGGCGCGGTCTGAGCGCGGTTGTCCCGGCGTTGCTCCCTTGCCGCCGGCTTTCCCGGCGCCGGCGTATTCGGGCGGTCCGTTCCGTCCGGGCCGGGACAGAGGAGGCCGTGGCATGCCGGTTTCCCGGACGCGAATCGAGCGCCACGGGGCCTGCCGTTTTGCTTCAGAACCCGCCTTTTCGAAGCGAGCCAGCCTTGTGGCAAATATTTGAATTATTACCGGTTATATCTTGAAGTGGCTATACACGCTACCCCATCCGTACCCCCCAGAATCACCCTTTACTACCCCTGAGAAGTAAATATATTGCGCCCCAGAGCATCAAAAACGCCGGTGAGCGCGCAAGGTTTTGCCTGCCGGCCCCGGCGAGAGCCTTGATTATTTGTGAAGTCACGGGGCAACCGAGCCGAATTTCCACCAAGATGTCATTTACATGGCGCGATCGGGAGGTAAGAAAAGTTTGAAGATCAATAGAGTGGAATCCGAACTGGCATCCTCACCCAAGAAATGGCTGATAACCGGCGTTGCGGGGTTCATCGGTTCCAATCTCTTGGAAAGACTGCTCAAGCTGGGACAGCACGTGACCGGTATCGACAACCTGTCGACGGGCTACATGCACAACCTCCAGGATGTGCGGCAGCAGGTGGGCGAGGAAAACTGGTCGAGATTTGTTTTTCACCAGGAAGACATCCGGGACCTGGACCGGTGCCGAAAGGCCTTCGAGGGGGTCGATTACGTCCTGCACGAAGCGGCCCTCGGAAGTGTTCCGAACTCCATCGCCGACCCCATCCGCACCGACCAGTCCAATGTGTCCGGGTTTCTGAACATGCTGGTCGCCGCCAGGGATTCGGGCGTCAAAAGGTTCGTGTACGCCTCGTCGTCGGCCGTATACGGCGACAGTCCGGGACTGCCCAAGGTGGAGAAGGAAATCGGCAACCCCCTTTCTCCGTATGCCGTGAGCAAGTACGTGAACGAACTCTATGCGCACGTTTTTGCCTCAAATTACGGGACCCAGAGTATAGGCCTCAGATATTTCAACGTGTTCGGGAAACGGCAGGACCCCAACGGGGCGTACGCGGCCGTGATTCCCAAGTGGATCCAACTGCTTCTAGATCTCAAAACGCCCGTAATCTACGGCGACGGGGCTACCAGCAGGGACTTCTGCTACATCGAGGACGTGGTGCAGGCTAACATCCTGGCGGCGGTGGTGAAAAAGAAAGAGGCCGTCAACCAGGTGTTCAACGTGGCGGCCGGGGAGCGGACAACGCTGACCGAGCTGTTTTCGCTGATCCGGTCCTCGCTCGCCCCTCATGTTCCCGAGGTGCTCGCCATCGACCCGGAATTCGGCGAATTCCGCCCCGGCGACGTCCGCCACTCCCTGGCCGACATATGCAAATCGCAGGAACTACTGGGCTACGCTCCCCGGTATGTCCCCCGCACGGGCATGGTCGAGTGCATCACGTGGTACATTTCAAAACACAGGTCCTCGGGCGACGGCCTGGCACTCACCGGGTAGCCGGGTATGTGTGGTTGCAAATGGAAAGTGTAGGAGGATATCATGGAATTGAAAAAGCTGATCGCTCCGGCTAAAAGCGCTTTTGGTCTCAGTTGCCATAACTGCGCCAATCTGGCGTGGGAATACGACCTGGACAGAGGCGGTTCCGGAGAATGGATTTGCGGTAAATATCCCGGACGGGTCAATTCGGGGTGCTTCCCCTTTCAACACGATATGCCCTGCTTCGAGCTTTCCTTCTGGTTCAGCGTGTTTGCCCAGAACCTGTCCGAAAACGATGATGCGGGATGTGAAGCCGCGCTGGATAGTTTCAACCGTTCCCTCGCTAAGTTGAACCGGCAGGAAAATATCGAATCGGAAAACCGCCTTCCGATGCTTCAACCTTGACGACGATCTCTTTCATCCGCCACCGCAAAGCCGGTCCAGGCTCTCCACGGCAGTCCGGTTATTTTTCGGTGAAGCGCCCCCTGGCGGGCGGCCCCATTTCGAGTTGGGGGCCAACGAATTGCGAGTCCAGGCCGGCGGGCTTCACGACCGGTTTCGCAATCTTCATTGCATCCGCCTGATCGTCGGGGCCGAATTTGCCGGCAAGCGGCTCTTTTGGAATAATCGCAATCACTTCCCCCTTCATGTCCGGTATCGCCTTGTGGACCGCCAGGCTATGCGCGCCGCCCGGCTTTCCCTCCCGGCGAGGCCCGGCGATTTCTTCCGGGGGGCCGTCATGCCCGAGCGGAAGGCTCGCCCGGATGAAATGCGAGCCCGAAATAACCTTGGAAACCATCGACAGATTGGGCCTCCACAGACCGAACAGCCAAAAGGTGATCAAAAGCAACAGGCCCATGGCGGGCAGGAATTCGGACGACAGGAGTTTTCTTATCCTGGAGACGCCGTAGAGGTCATCGATCGACTGGTTGACGATCTTGCGCGAGACCTGTTTTTTCTGAACGGCAAACACCCTCATGAGAGCATTCTCGCACAGGATGTTGATTTCCAGGGGAATGCCCCGGCACTGCGCGGCGATCCTCCTCATGGCCGCGCGGGACAACGGGAGCTTGCCGCCGCCGCAGGCCTTCGACAGGCGGTATTTCATGTACTGAGTGCTCTCGCTGCGGGTGAGCGGCACGATCGTGGCGCGCCGGGTGATGATCTGCTCGCTTCCGCTAAGCACTTCCTCCAGTTCCGGCCTGCCGAACAAAACGATTTGGAGGGCTTTTTCCCGCGAGGATACGAGGTCCAGGAAAAGACCGAGCTTTTCGAGTGTTTCGGCCGGCATGCGGTGGGCTTCGTCTATCAGCACCACGACGTTTCTACCGCCCTCGAACTCCTCGATAAGCCGGCTTTTGAAGTCGGTCACCAGCCCCGGCAGCCGGGCGGCGGCGGGGAAGTCCCAGCCTCGTTGTTCATAAATCGTCTTTACCAGTTCTCGGAAGGATAGTTCGGGGTTGTGTATGACGACCGGCGTGGATTCGTCGTCCAGGCTGCTGCCGGCCAGGTACGAATGCAAGACGGCGGTCTTGCCTACCCCGGCTTCACCGAAGATCGCCACAAATCCGGGGTCCCGGCCGGTCCCTCGGGCAATGGCGGCCAGGGCTTCTTTGTGACTGGGGCTTGAGAAGAAAAGCTCCAAGTCGGGGGAGGCATGAAAGGGGTGCCTTAAAAAATCAAAAAAATCCAGATACATAAGGTTGCAGCGACCTCATCTCCAGCAGGCTGCCCCGTTTCCCCGGAACCCATGGGGACAAAATCCCCACGTACTCACCCCGGCACGTTCGGTGTCGGATGCCCGCCGAGCTGCTCGCAGAACCCCGGCAGAGAGCTCCGAACTCGGTTTTTCGTGCCGTGGCAATGACTCACGGAACCTTTTTCAGTCTTATTATAATCCAGGTTGCGATCCTGCCGTATTGTCGCAATTTGCCCTTTTTAAGTCAAGGCTCGCCTCAGGCGACATGAAGCGTTCTACCGGCATGGAGAGGCGCAATCGCAAAAAAAAGAGGCATTATGAACGCTCACTACGTCCCCTTTCAAGTTGCTGGGGCAATGCAGTTTTACTCCGTATTAGGTATGAGCGTTACCCATTTCCTACCCACCATAATGACCCTTTACGGCATGGGGGACCCACATTACTGTTCAGTCCATCCACGATACACCCGCAAATTCTCCGAAATCGGTCCGTGGTCCGGTAGTCATGTAATCGAGTTGGCGGAGCTGCATCAAAACAGCCCCGGACCATTATAAAACTCCGGCTGTCCCAATCCTTTTACGAACAAAGCGGTCTTCGGACCTCGATATCTTTACACCGGCGATCAACGGGCCAGGGTTTGGCACCCGTGACTGCGACATACGCCCCAGCGGCATGAACGTGCCGGTTTTCAGGGGGAGGGGAGATTGGAAAATTTGGTAAATCTTGGTTTGAATGCCCGGCATTGTTGTAAATCTCAAAACTACACGGGAACACTCTTTCCCGCCCAAATTGGGTATGGTTTTTACCCACTTTCTACCCACCAGAATGACCCTTTACCTCGCATAACGGACGCAATAAGGTACGTCCCACCTGAACATATCAGCCGATTTGCCTGAATGATTTTTTTGAGTCCGCCGGTATGTAAGGGAGTTGGCGGAGCTGTATAAGCACTAGAAAATTTTGCCTTCATATGATCCTGACAACGCAAACCGCCGGTGCACGATGGCGCAACACGGAACGCATAGCGGTCTTCAAAGCAAGGGACATTCGATCTTGTTCTCACATCGCCTGAAATCAGCCCTGTCTCCTCTGCCGAGCGGAAGAAAACAAATTCAGGAAGGCTCGTCCGAAGTCTGCTTCAAATCCCCGTTCACTCTAGGTTCGGAGAGATGATGAGCAAAAAAGCCAATGCGCTGAGCCAGTCCAACCGACGAAAATCCAAGCGATACGAGGTTGTCGAAGAGATATTCATCACCTTTAAGCCTGGTTTCAAATTCGTAGGGAAGCTGATGGACATCAGTACTGGTGGCCTGGCGTTCGAATACATCATTTTTGGTGAGCATGAAATTCCCAGGATGGCAAACGCCTACATTTTCTCGCAGCAACATTTCGATTTGACCAGGCTTAGCTGCAAAATCATACATGACGACCGTATCGATTGCGAACGTGCAGCCGGAGTTCATCAGATCAGGCGCTGCGGCGTGGAGTTCTCGAACCTGTCCGGCCTGGAATTGAATCAATTTCTGGAGCTTTTCAGATTTGCCTGCAAGGAACTCCTCTAGGCGCGGGTGACGGTCCATAAGGACTCGGCGGATCGGAAACCGATGAAAATATATTTCAAACTTCAGGTATCAAAGTTTAAACGTTTTCGAATAAATCGCACTGCAACACGTTTGGTTATAGGATTCGGACTTAATAACAGGTTGAGTTTATAAACGCCATAAAAGCGGAGATGAGGATATGAATCTGGAATCAAAAAAAGATGCGGGTGCCCAGTACCCAGTTCCCATTTCTGAGAATCAGTCGCTGTCGACTGAAATCGGAGATGTGCTGCTGCACTACGATGCCTCTCCAACATTCGCTGACTTTCTTGAGATCATCTTAAGGCGCAAGTGGCTGATTATAGGGATCTTTGCGCTGTTCGTGCTGCCTGCCCTTCCCATCAGCTTCATGATCAAGCCGGTCTACCAGGCCGTGGGGACCATCGAGATCAATCCGCAGGCCCCCAAAGTCACCAAGTTTGAAAACGTGTTATCCGACCGGCTGGGCAAGGACGATGTGTACTACGCCACGCAGATCGAGCTGCTGAGCAGCGCGCCTCTGGCCCGGCGGGTGATCCACAAGCTCGACCTGGCCGATCAGCCCGGATTCAACGCCGCCCTCGACCGGCAGCAGGAAAAGAAGTTCATCTGGCGGATTTCCAACAAGATTCTGGGTCTGAAGGAAACGATTTTGGGCGCGATAGGGAGCCTGTTCCAGCCGGCTACCGAAGCGGTGCCGACCGATGCCGCCAGTACTCAGGTGGCCAAGCGCGACAAAGAGGCGGGCCTGGAGTGGGTTTTTGCCAAGAAGCTCAAAGTCCAGCAGAAAGAGGACACCAGCCTGATCCAGATCAGGTTCGATTCCACGGACCCGGTCCTTGCGTCCAAGGTGGTGAACACCCTGATCGACGGGTTTATCGACTGGCAGATGGACCGGAGGATCGATGCGGCCAAGACTGCGAAACAGCAGCTTGAAAAGCA
The DNA here is from genome assembly GCA_001603845.1 of Syntrophobacterales bacterium Delta_01. Lineage (GTDB taxonomy): Bacteria > Desulfobacterota > Syntrophobacteria > Syntrophobacterales > Syntrophobacteraceae > SbD1. Next base: position 13,404 of record LUZZ01000117.1, read on the forward strand.
GATCAAGATGGCTCGAACGGACATGGAAAAGGCCGACGAGGAGTTGAACGAATTCTCCAAGGAGCAGGGGATCGTATCGCTCGATTCGCGCCTCAACCTCGTCTACGCCGAACTCGAAAAAATAAACCAGTCCCTGGCGAAAGCGGAAAGCGAACGGATCGAAAAGGGCGAGTTCTACAAGTATACGGTGGACAGCGGCGACATCAGCTCGTCTCCGCTCGTTGTGCACAACACCCTGATCGAAACGCTGCGCAAGCAGTACATAGACCTCATGGGCGATTATGAGAAGCTGAGCGTTTACGCCAAGGACGACTACCCGGCGGTCAAGAACATCAAGGCGAAGATGCTGGCCATCGGCAAGAGAATCGACGCGGAGCAGCAGCGCCTGCTGGCTTCGTTCAAGAATGACTACGAAGCCGCCATGAAAAAGGAAAAGGCGTTCAAGGCATCGGCGGAAGAGAAAAAGGTCCTGGCGCTGCAGTTGAAGGAAAAAGCCAGCCGCTTCAAGGTCCTGGAGCGTGAAGTCGAAATCAACAAGCAGATATTCCAGAGCCTGCTCGAAAGGTCCAAGGAAATCGACGCCAATGTGGGTACCGACCTCAGCAATATAAAAGTCGTGGACCTGGCGAGAGTGCCCTTGCGGCCCTATAAGCCGAGGATTCTGCGCAACCTGCTGATCGCGTGCATCCTGGGGCTGTTCGGCGGATTCGGACTGGCGTTCCTGCGCGAGTATGCCGACAGGACCATCCGGCGGATCGACGAAGTTTCCGACAGGCACATGATCCCCATCCTGGGAGTGCTGCCGCTGGTATCCAAGGAAGAAGGCAAGAAACTGGATGGCCTCGTCAGGGTAAGCCCGGCCTCGCTTTTCTCAGAAGCCATCAGGGCGGCGAAGGCCTCGGTCCAGATCGCCTGCACCCGGCAAAAGGGCGAGCCCGTCAAATCCATACTCATAACCGGGACTACGGCCGGCGAAGGCAAGACCACCGTCGCCGCCAACCTGGCGCAGGCATACGCCGCGACCGGAGAACGGGTCCTGATTATGGACGGCGATCTGCGCAGGCCCCGCCTGGGCAAAATCTTCGCGCAGCACATCACCAACGGGCACTACGGCTTGAGCCATTACCTGAACGGGCTGTGCGAACTCGACAAGGTGATATCGGAAACCGACGTTCCCAACCTGTATTTCATCAACGCCGGCAAGGCTTCTTCGAAACTCGCCGAACTGCTGGCCTCTTCCAACATGAAAAACATGATGAAAACCCTCGAACAGGATTTCGACCGGATCATCGTGGACTCTCCTCCGTTCGGGGTTTTTGCCGACGTGCTGCTCCTGGCCGGCCAGGTCGACGCGGTCATTTTGATCACCGCCCTCGGCAGGACTCACCGGGAAGACCTCCGCATCTTCAGAAGGAAGATAATGGAGGCCAACGGCTACCTGCTCGGGAGCATCGTCAACAAGCTGGACCTCAGCCGGTACAACGGCAGCTACTACCAGAAACACTACCGCAGCTACTATTCGACGCGATTCAAGGACCGAAACCTTCCCGTAGAAGTCGATTTCGACCTTTAAGAACCGGATCCATGCCTAATCCCGGTTTCGGGGAGGGCGGCGCCACCTTCGCGCTGCCTCCCCCGGAACCGGGACGATCCAAGGAACTGCGACCACCCGAGGCGCATCCACACTCGCAACTTTATTGAAGGCGTGCAGTATTCGGCGGAGGAACGACCATGCTCAAAGAGTTGAGACGGCCTTTAGCCATCTTGTTCTGGCTGATAAATACATTCATCTTAGTGGGAGGTTTTTTCATAGCCCATCGTTCCACTTTCGGGAACCTGGCGATAACTCATCTGTCCATATATCACGTAGCGGCCTTTTTCCTCAACGTGGTCTCCTGGCTCTACTTATCGAGGTGTTTCCACCTCTTCGCCTCCAAAAGGCTCGTCATGTTCCGGGACGAAATGGCAAACCTGCTCAAGGTGACGGCCCTGTCGGTCCTGCTGGCCGCGGTGCCGATCCTGCTGGGCGGCAGGGCGTACCGGGCGGACCTCACCTTTCTGTCCACGCTTTTTTGCGTCCAGTCGATCGGGCTGATTTCCCTGCGGTATTTCCCCCGCCGCCTGCTCAGATATTTCAGGGTCCGGGGCTACAACTTCAGGCAGATCCTGATCGTGGGGCGCAACGACCGTGCGGCGCAACTGGCCCAGGCAATCGAAAAATTCCCCGAACTCGGCCTCAAGATCCTGGGGTTCATCGACGCCCCCAACGGCAATAAGGTCGATACCCACTATCCCTTTAATGTTTTGGGCAATCTTGAGGACTTCGAACGGATCATACGGGACAATATCGTTGACGAAGTTTTTATCACCCTTCCGATCAAGTCTTTTTATACCGAAATAGAAAAACTGATCGAACTGTGCGAAGTCGTGGGAATCGAAGCGAAGATACCGACCGACATTTTCCGGATAAAGTCTTCGAAAGCATCCATATCCAGGTACCTGGGCATGGCGGTCATCGATCTCTATACCAGCCCCAAGATGAGCATCCAACTGTTTTTGAAGCGGGTCATCGACCTGGTGTTTTCGACGATCCTGATCCTGGCATCCCTGCCGATGTCCCTGCTGGTGGCGATTCTCATCAAGGCCACTTCCAATGGCCCGGTTTTTTTCCGGCAGCAGCGGGTCGGCTATAACGGCAGGCTGTTCACCCTGTACAAATTCAGGACCATGGTGAACAACGCCGAAGAGCTGAAAAAAGACCTCATCAACCTCAATGAAATGGACGGGCCGGTATTCAAGATCAACAACGACCCCCGGATCACCAGGGTGGGCCGCGTGCTCCGCTCGCTCAGCATCGACGAGCTTCCGCAGCTTCTTAACGTCATCAAGGGCGATATGAGCCTGGTGGGGCCCAGACCGCCCGTGCCGCCCGAGGTGGCCCAGTACGCGCTGCCCGACAGGCGCCGGCTGAGCATGAGGCCGGGGATTACCGGGATCTGGCAGGTTTCCGGAAGAAATACCATCGGTTTTGAAAAGTGGATGGAAATGGATCGGCAGTACATAGACCAGTGGTCGCTGCTGCTCGATATGCAAATCCTGTGGCGCACGGTTTTCGCGGTGCTCAAGGGAGAAGGTGCCGCATAGCTTCCACTGTGTCGGCGGAGCGGTTTTTCGAGATTCGGGGAGAAAGCGTATGAAGGCGGTCATTCTTGCGGGTGGATACGGGACCCGCATATCGGAGGAAACGGGCGTCAAGCCGAAGCCCATGGTGGAAATCGGTACCCAGCCCATCCTGTGGCATATAATGAAAATATATTCCGCATACCAGATCAACGACTTCATTATCTGCCTGGGCTATAAGGGCCACATCATAAAGCAATACTTCGCAAATTATTCTTTACTCATGTCCAATGTGACCTTCGATCTCCGCAACCAGTCGATAGAGGTACACAAAAACGGGACGGAACCCTGGCGCGTCACCCTGGTGGAAACGGGGGAAAACACCATGACGGGCGGACGGCTGAAGCGCGTCAAGGAGTTTATCGGTTCCGAGTCGTTTTGCATGACTTACGGGGACGGCCTTGCGGATATCAACCTGGATGAATTGATCGCATTTCATAAAAAACAGGGCGGCCTCGCCACGCTGACCGCCGTTCAACCGCCGGGCAGGTTCGGCGCGTTCAGGCTCCAGGCCGACGAGAACAAGGTTGCGAGCTTCAAGGAAAAACCCCAGGGCGACGGTGCATGGATCAACGGTGGGTTCTTCGTTTTGGAGCCGGAAGTGATCGATTATATCGAATCGGATTCCACGGTCTGGGAAGAAGGACCCATGACACGGCTTGCGCATGACGGGATGTTGTCTGCTTACAGGCACTACGGATTTTGGCAAAGCATGGACACTTTGCGGGACAAGAATCTGCTGGAGAAGCTGTGGCAGACCAATCCCCCGTGGAAAATATGGTGATGGCGGAATCGGCGTGCATTCATAAAAAGGGGTTTTCAATGGTATCAAATTATCCGAAGCGTTCGAGCCATTCAATCGCGATACTCGCACTTCTGTTGATAGCGGGCCTCCTGGTTGCCCCGGGTGTCGCCAGATCGACCGTTACCTGCCCGGAGAGTCTCCAGGCGTATTGGCACCTGGACGAGGAGGACGGCGCCACCACTTTCGCCGATTTTCTGGGCGCCAACAACGCCCAGTGCGACGGGACATGTCCGGGCGATTGGGCGCTGGGAAAAATTAACAGCGCAAAGGAGTTCACCGAGACTCCTGCAACGGGGCTTACCGCGAGCGGCACGTCTTTTAACTGGACGTCGGGCACCAGTTTTACGGTCGAGCTTTGGATGTGGACGGATACGACTCCATGGCAGAACGCAGTCCTCGTGGGACGAGACGGCACCACATCGGGGAATGTTATCTGGTGGCTGGGACTTACCGGTACCACCGGGACGGCCCAATTTTCACTGGTTGACGGCGATGGAAATTCGCTCGGTGTGGCCGGGAGTACCAGCCTGGCCGATTCGAAATGGCATCACCTGGTGGGGATATACGACGGGACCAACCACAAGTTGACCCTCTATGTGGACGGCCAGGTCGTAGAGCAAAAAGATACTGCATTCACCTCCGGTTTCGATGCGGGCAGCGCTGCTTTGAATATCGGCTATTTATCGGGTAATTACCATTATACCGGGCTGATAGACGAGGCCGCCATCTACAATGGTGTTCTTTCGACAAAAGAGATTCTCGGCCATTATTACCTGGCCAGGAGCTATTGCCCGGACTGCAGCGTTCCGGTCAAGGTCATGCCGCTCGGCGATTCCATAACGCAAGGCATAAATTCGGGGGCCTCGCCCGATGAAAGTGCTTACTATATCGCCTACCGCAAAGACCTGTATACCAGCCTGACCGACGCCGGGTTCCCGGTGGATTTTGTGGGAAGTCTCCAGGATGGAAGTGCCTACTCCGGTTTCGATCCCCACCATGAAGGGCATGGGGGCTATTCTTCCACCGACGTATCGGGTGAAATAACCGGTTGGTTGACGGCCAATCCTCCCGACGTGGTGCTCCTGCACATAGGGACGAACGACAGCACTGCCGACGTTACCGATGTCGGCAATATACTCGACAAGATTTATACTGCTAATCCGGATACTACAGTCATTCTTGCCAAGATCATCAACCGTGCGACCACCGCCCTCGAAGCGGACCGCACTCGCACCACCAACTTCAACAGCAATCTTGCCACCCTGGCACAGACTAAAATCGGCCTGGGCTACAAGATCATCGTCGTGGACCAGGAAAACGGCGCCGGCATTGACTACGATTTACAGCCGACCGGCGACATGTACAGCGACCTGCACCCCTACGCGACCGGCTATACCAAAATGGCCACGGTGTGGTTCAATGCGCTTCAGACTTTTCTGCCGGTATGTGAGGCGGCCGCTCCGCGCATAATTTCCACCGCGGTGACCAGTGTTTTCGCCAACCAGGCTTACAGCTACACCGTCAATGCCGTTGGAAGCCCCGCCGCTACGTTTGATCTTTCCACCCATCCATCGGGGATGACCATCGATTCCACGAGCGGTGTGATTTCGTGGACACCTACGACCGCGGGAGACTATGACGTCGTGGTGACCGCCACCAACATCCACGGTACGGATCCCCAGACCTTTACCCTCACCGTCAACCCGGACCCCAATTGCTACACGGGCATCAGTTCCTACTGGAAGCTCGACGAAACAAGCGGCAGTACGTACGAGGATTTTTACAGCACGCATGACGGTTCCTGCGCGGGGGCATGCCCGACTCCTGCGACCGGCAAGGTGAACGGAGCACAGACGTTCAACGGGAGCACCACCGGCATCGACGTTCCCGCCAATTCAACCCTCCAGTGGGCGTCGGACGGCAGTTTCTCGATTGAATACTGGATGAAGAGGACCGCGGCCGTCACGGACAATGAAGTCATCGTGGGCAGGATAGACACCGGCAGCAGCCTGCAATGGTGGACGGGATGCTGGTCCGACGGGACCGCCGCCTTCGTCCTGATTGACGTAAACGGCGACGGCAACGGCGGGGACGGAATCATCCACGGCACCATTCCGATAGATGACGGGGAATGGCATCACATCGTGGCCGTGAGGGACGGCACGAACCACCTCGACCTGCTCTACGTGGACGGCACGCTCGACGCTTCCTCGGACTATGTGTACAGCGCCGGTTTCACCTCCTCAACGGCGGCGCTGAATATCGGGTGGCTGAACCTGGATACAGGGTATCATTTCAACGGGACCCTTGATGAAGTGGCCATCTATGGAGAGGCCCTTCCCCTGGATACGATCACGACGCACTACCTTTCGGGCCAGACGGGAGACGGGTACTGCATCCCCGGTCCGGTAATCACCTCGCAACCCTCTTCGAAGACCGTCAATGTGGGGCAGACGGCAACATTTACGGTTACCGCCACGGGGACTGGAACCCTGTCCTACAAATGGCAGAAAAATGGGGTGGACATCACGGGGGCGACCTTGGCGTCCTACACCACCCCGGCGGCCACGGCCGATGACGACGGGGCGGCGTTCCGGTGCGTGGTGACCGATTCCGCGGGCAGCACGACCAGCAGTGCCGCCACCCTTACGGTAATTGTCCTGCCGTCCATCACCACCCATCCGTCCTCTCAAACGGTCAACGTGGGAGAGACGGCGACTTTTTCGGTGGTGGCGGCCGGAACGGCTCCACTCTCGTACCAGTGGCAGAAAAACGGGTCGGACGTCACGGGGGCGACCTCGGCGTCCTACACCACCCCGGCGACCACGGCCGATGACAACGGGGCGACCTTCCGGTGCAAGGTGACCAATACGGGCGGCAACACTACCAGCAACAGCGCCGTTCTCACGGTAAGCATCGCAGACACGGCGCCGTCGTTCACCACCCATCCGTCTTCTCAAACGGTCGACCTGGGGCAGACGGCGACTTTTTCGGTGCTGGCAGCCGGGACCGCCCCGTTCACCTACCAGTGGCAGAAAAACGGGGTGAACATCGGTGGGGCGACCTCGGCGTCCTACACCACTCCGGCGACCACGGCCGCCGACAACGGTGCGGTGTTCCGATGCAAGGTGACC
>LUZZ01000508.1 GCA_001603845.1 Syntrophobacterales bacterium Delta_01
CTCACCGCCTTTGCCATGGAAAAGGGACTGATCACCAAGTAGCTCTTACCGGTATTTTTATGGCTTCGAAAAAATCCTCCCCCGGCGGAGGATTTTTTTTCTCCTGCGGCCGCAGGCGGGTATAAGCCGCCGGGGACGGGCGGGGGCGCCCGGATATTCCGGCGCTCCCGGCGGTCGAACCGAAAAAAATTTGCGCAGCGAAAGGCCACCTTGAAAGACGACATATTTTCCGAAATAAAACCCCTCCACCTTCGTCCCGGGCGGGACCGGCGAATCCTCCAGGGGCATCGATGGGTGTTCAGCAACGAGATAGCGGAGCCCCTTTCGGACTACGAGCCGGGAAGCTGGGTGCAGGTATACTCGACAAAGGGCGTGAACCTCGGCTGCGGATACGTAAACCCGGCGTCCCTCATATCCGTCAGGCTGGTGTGCCCACCCGGGATAAAGCCCGGAGAACCCTTCTTTCGCGACGCCCTGGCCGGTGCCGCCGCGCTTCGCCGGTTCCTCTATCCGGGTTCCCGGTGCCATCGGCTTGTCTACGGCGAGTCGGACAACCTGCCGGGGCTGGTGGTGGACCGCTACGGGGACGTGCTGGCATACCAGGTGGGGACGCTGGGAATGGCGCGGATCGAGCCGCTGATCCGGGACCTTCTCGCCGATCTTTTCGCCCCCTCGGCGCTGGTGTTCAGAAACGACGGCGCGCTGCGGGCGATGGAAGGGCTCCCGCAGGAAAAGGGCGTCGCCCTGGGGACCCTTCCCGCGGACCACGTGGTGGAAATCGACGGGACCAGGTACCGGGTGGATACGCTCAAGGGGCAGAAAACGGGCATGTATCTCGATCAGAGGGACAACCGGCGCGAGCTGCGCGGATGGGCGAAGGGGGCCAAAGTGCTTGATCTTTTCTGTTACAACGGCGCCTGGAGCCTGGCGGCCGCGGCCGCGGGGGCGGTGGAGACGGTGGGCGTGGACGGTTCGGAGGAAGCCGTCTCCCAGGCGCGGGAAAACGCGGCCCTCAACGACGCGGCCGGGCGCTGTACTTTCGTTTCCGCCGACGTGTTCGATTTTTCGAAAAAAGTGCGGCCGGGACAGTTCGACATCATCATCGCCGACCCGCCCGCGTTCGCCAAAAACAAATCCGCCCTTCCCGAAGCCCGGAAGGGCTACACGGACCTCAACCGCCGCGCCCTCCTGGCCCTCAGGCCCGGCGGCCTGCTCGTCACCTGCTCCTGCTCCTACCACCTGGGCGAAGATATTTTTCGGGAGGTCCTGCTGGCGGCCGCGCAGGCAAGCGGCCGCAGGCTGAGGCTCCTCCAGGTCCGAGGCCAGGCGCTCGACCACCCCTGCCTGCTCGCCATGCCCGAAACCCGGTACCTGAAATGCTTCTTCCTCCAGGTGATGTGAGAGGCGGGTTATTCGGGAATCGGCGCAAACCATCCTCGTCCCGATATCTTTCCCCACATTAACGACTTATACCGGGAGCGGATAAAAAGCAAAGACGCCGGATTCCCTCCCAGAAGCGCTGTGGGAATGATGGCTTTGGCGGCTTTCCCTTAATTTGTGAAGTCCCACGTATGGGCAATGGCTCCGAAACTCGGGAACCAGAGTAGTGCAGGACAAACGAGGATAATAACGGATTGCTGCGCATGCCCCGAAGGGGCTGCATAGGATAGCCCAGGGTCGCGCGAGCGCCACCCTGGGAGAGATCGACGGTACCACAATTGTGGGGATACCCTGAAGGGGTTACACAGCTGAATCACGGTCTATGGGAATCGGCCTTCGCTCTGCTGCGCATTCCGGCAACAGCCCCCTTCACCGTGCCCGCCCTGCACGAGACCCGTATGGAAACGCCGACGGGACCGCACGGAACGGGCACGGACGGCGCGGTATCAGTCGAATTCCTTGCCCGCCCATCGCACGCGGCCCAGCACGTAGGTTTTGAGCTGTTTACCGGAGGCCAGCGGGAATTCGAAGGGGCGATAGTTGGCGGTGTTGTCCGAAAGGCAGGCAAGCCGCAGCCCCTCCTGGTCGCCGGTCAGCACCAGCCTTTTGAGCGCCACGGTGCCGTCGGGCAAAATCGCCAGGTAGATCCGCCCCGCGAGCACCTGCACCCGTTCACCCTCGGAGGTGTCCACCAGGGCTATCTCCCCCTGGTTTATCGTCGGAGACATGGAATCGCCCCGCACCCGCATCAGGATGAGGTTCTTGTGCTTCTCCGGGCATCTTCCCACCAGCTTTTCCACCCACCAGCGTTTGAAGGGATAGTAGTCGGCGATTTCCTCATAGAGAATCTCCCCGTCCGGTCCGCCCGTAACCCGCGACTCCAGGAGCGGAATGAGGCTGTAGTCCTCCCGTTCCACGAACCTGTCCTGGGAGCTGCAGGCGATGTCCCGTTCCATGTTCACCGCCTCTTCTCCCATCAGGAGCCAGCCGGGGTTGACCGAAAACTCCCGGCACACCGTTTCCAGGAACTCCGCCGACGGCGACGTGGCCCCGTCGCGGTAGTTTACCAGGGTGTTCTTGGAGACCCCCGTCTGCCGGGCGAAGCGGGACAGGGGTAGACCAGATTCTTGGATCACTTTCTTCAGTCTGTCGGTCAGCATGGCGTTTCCCCAGTGAACGGCATTTTGGATAGGTATTGTACTAGTCACAGAAAACTGCCAAACCGGCCACCCTTCCGGACCAAACCAAAAAAATAAACGTAGTGTGGAATAATTGGTTGACAGACCAAATTACTGGTGATAGCTTCGCTTTCATTGTAGGCCATCCTAGTGAAAGGGGAGGCGAAATGACTCCGTTCGACATCAAAGTGGCCCTGATGAAAGAGGGCGTTTCCATGCGTTCCATAGCCAAAAAGCTTGGGGTTTCAGCCAATTCCGTGTCTCTCGTCGTAAACCGCCGCATGGTCAGCCGGCGGATCATGGAGGAAGTGGCCCGTTCGATCGGGTCAACTCCCTCGAAAGTGTTTCCGGAACTGCATTTCGAATGCAAAACTACATAAATTCGGTTCCAATGTCAACTTAAATAACCAAAAATATGGTTCAACTCGCAAAAATTTTTTACCGGTGTTCGTTCAATAATTTGGTCTAAGACTCGAACAAAGGAGCTTCTCATGGCAAGGTTCGGAAAGTGTTCCCGTTGCGGGAAGGACGAAAAGCTCGTGGGGCGCGGTATGTGCTGTGCGTGCTACCACCAGGACCGGCGCCAGAGGATTGCCGCCGTTGCGGCGGCCGGCGTATGCGAGGAGGGGTTTGTGGTATCGGTGGATTTTTCGCCGATGGCGTTCCTGCTCGAAG
>LUZZ01000509.1 GCA_001603845.1 Syntrophobacterales bacterium Delta_01
TATGCCCCCGTCGCGGAGAGCACGAGCCCCGTGGCCACGGCGTTTCTCGGGCCTTCCTTGCCGCGGATGTTGCCCTTGCCCGCCACGACGCCCCACCGGGAGAGCCGTTCGGTGATCATGGTGGGGACCTCGAAGTCCACGGCGGAGCCGCCGACGAGAACCACGTAGTCGATGAGCCGCACGTTGTGGGCGGGCGCCACCTGTTCGAGGGCGCGCACCGCGTTGGTGACGAAGACTTCCTGCTTCGCCTTACGGCGTATGTTGCGGACCTGTTCAAGCGTGACGTTCAGGCGGATGGGCTGGAGCATGTCGTTTTCATGGATGAGCGCCACCCGGCCGAACACCTCCGGATCCAGCGGTTTGTCAAAGAAACGCACCGTTCCGTCCTCCTGGCGGATGTGAAAGACACTCTCCACTTTGCAGAGGGGATAGCGCTTGATGGATTCCGCCAGGTCGAAGTCGTCGATGCCCAGTTCGCTCATGATGATGGTGTTCACCATGTTCCCGGCTCCGGCGAGGTGGATGAGTTCCACCGTCCCGTCCTGACGCATGAAGGAGGCATCGCTGCTTCCCGCGCCGAGATCAAGGATCGCCACGGGACATTTCGTCCCCGGCGTGGTGAGAGCCCCCCGGATGGCCATATCGGCCTCGACACCGCCGATTTCCACGGTGACGCCGAGATCGGCCTCGACGGCCTTGGCGAGTTTCTGCATGGGCAGTTCCTCGGTTTTCACCATCACCGCCAGGGCCACGCCGGACTCCAGGGAGAATTCTCCCGCCACGCCCCCCACGACCTTCTGGGGAACGAGAGTGTCCACGGCGAGAAGATCCCGGATGTAGATATCGCTCAGGGCGATGTCCGTGAGAGTGGACATGGTCTTGCGGACCCGTTCCATCATGCCTCCCACGTTTGTCCCGGGCTGGCCGAAGATGTTTTCCACGGGCTGACAGGCCTTCACCATGTCCATGATGGCCTCGGCGCCTTCCTCGACGTTGACGATGCGTTTCCCCGAGGGGCCGAGAATGTAGAGTTCCCCCGCGGGAATACGGCGCTCCTTCACTTCTCCGAGAGGGGTCCTGATCACCACGGCGGAGCGGTTCCCCACGAGGGCACGGGCCACGGGAACGATCTGGCGCGTCTCCTCCGGAGAGAGGTCGAAAATCGTGGCGATGTCGTAGGGGTTGGCGAGCAGTTCCACCACCCGTCCCGGAGGAGCCACCTCGACGCAGCAGCGCATGCCCAGAGGCACGCGGTCCACCGAACTCACCTCGTCCACGATGGGAACGGGACGGGGAAGCCGGTTGGCGATGAGAACGCCGTCGTCGGCCTGGCAGATGATGGCGGCCACGTTGACGCCGCGGTTCATGGCCTCCGCCACTCCTGCGGCGGCGTGCTCGTAATCCACCGAAGCGGGAATGACGGGGACCACCGCGTCACCGGAACGAACTTCCCGGAGGCGTTCGAAGGTGATGGTGACCCCCACGCCCACGCCGATGCCGCCCGGCGTGGAGGGGTTGTGGCCGATCATGGTGGATTCGGTGATGATCGTCTCCGTCACGGTCTCCATGGCCACGTCCCCGATGACGGGCGCGGCCTTGTTGAGACGGATCCGGTCGACCTTGCGAAAATCGTCCCGTGCGAATCCCGCACGCTCCAGCGCGAGACCGAGGGCTCGCCGCAATCCGGCCACGTTCTGCAGCGTTCCCTTGATGCC
>LUZZ01000118.1 GCA_001603845.1 Syntrophobacterales bacterium Delta_01
GGGGGGCAATCGGGGTGTGTGGACCTGGCCGGCGGGCGGCTCCCGGGGGCGGCAGGCGGGGGTCTGGGGGGTCCCCTTTTTGAGAATGATCGTGAGGCCCCTCGATCCTACGTTACTTGGGTCCCCTTTTTGACGGGGTACATCCGGACGCCCTCTGTTTTTGCACCACAACAAGGAGAAGGTCGTGAGCAAGAATTATAGTCAGAACATAATTGATCTCAAAGAGGTCCTGAAGCGGCTGGCGGTTGGGCAGAGCGTATACAAGATCGCGGCGGAGATGGGGCGGCCGTATCAGTCGATTTATAGAGTTTTGAAAAAACATCGTGATCAGCAGCGGGCGGCGGAAGAGGCCGAGAAGGCGGCGCGGGGGCCGGAGGAGAAGTTGTTGACGCCCGAGGAGCGGTTTGCGGCGTTGAACCGTCTGGTGCGGACAGGGCCGGCGAGCGCAGCGGTTTCGGCCATCCGGGAGATGAACAAAATTAGTGGTCTTTACGACAAGCAGAAGCCCCGTGATCGGCCGCATTACGCTTTGTCGAAGCTTCCGGATGCTCAGCTCGACTCAATCGGTGGGATTGCGGCGGGGATAGAAAGCGGGCACCTGACCTTCGATGGGATGCAGGTTCGAGTGAATCCGGCAGGCCCTCCGCTCCCGGAAATTCCTTACGTCACGCCGACCTACCCGGCACCCGGTGCGGCTGGACCCTTGGCTGCCAGTAAGGCCGATACTATCGACTTGCCCGACCTGTCCGAGGCGGACCGGGACCTGGCCGAGATTTTGTCGGCCGAAGACGATTCAGAAAACTGAACTGATAGGGAGATTTTGCCATGGCAATACCAAGAGTTCCGAAGTTCAACGACCGCCTGCCGGCTTATTCCGTGAGCAACGAGCTGGGCAACTTCGTCGAGCAGGGCGGCCATCTTTTTAGTCATGCGACCTTTGACCGCTTCTGCCGGAAATGGCTCCCGCCGCCGGTTTACGTTGCGCCGCCCGAAAAGAGCGGTTGCACTGTCGAGGCGGAAATCCTGTTGGACCAGGTCCGAGGCATGATCGCAAGGCTCCAATTGCTGGAACCCATTTTGGCGGCGTATCTGGAAAAGGGTTGTTTTGAACATGACCCGGTCGGGATGTGCCGGATGTCGAAAGCTGAATTCGACCGGCTCAAAACCGGTTTCGATCAGATCAAAGAGGAGAATAGCTGATGGAGTGGAAACACTACAAGTTACGAACCCTTCGCCTTGCATCCCCCGAGGCGCTGCCCTGCCCGGCGTGCGGCCTGCACCATGGGCAAATTTTGGATGCTAAGCTCGTCGGAGTTCCCGGCAAGCGGGCGGTGCATGTGACCTTGGAGTGTGAACTCGGCGATCGCTGGACGCTTCGAATCGGCCTCGACAACGACTCGTGCATTTCACTGTCGGCCGAAGTCAACGAATCTCGATAACCATAGAAAGGACTTTTGAAATGAGCGACGACAATTTGAGACCTGAAGACGAAGCGCAGGAGCTTGTTCGTCAGTATCACGAAGAGAAAAATAAGATCCTGCGGGACGACCCGGCCTTTGCGGACAACCCCGTGCTCGGCCATTTGTGTGACCTGGAGGCCGGCCGGCTGGTCAAGGCCGAAATCGATTCGCGGCAGAAGCTTACCTCCTCGCCTATCGAGGTGGCGCGGGCCTCCGTTGAGAGCGTGCGGCAAGGTATCGACCGCGCCAAGCGTGGCTCGACCGCATACGGCGAGAGTTATATCGAAGCCTTTCGGTCACATTCGGACAAAATTCGCCGGCGTGGTGCATAACGGAGGGGGGGCTTCCCTCTGGGGGCTCCCTTCCCGGTAACCCAGCCTGTTTCAAAGGCAGGATAAAGGAAAAGGACGATATGGATGGATAACATAAGTCAATTCCGCCCCCCGCAGGGGAAGGTGGTTCAGGCCCAGCCGAACCCTTGGTCGAATCTTCTGCCAAGTCTAACGGCAAGCTTGACCTCGGCCTTTTTGCAACAGCAGCTCAGCCGTCTCGGCGAGGGCGCGGCCCTGGATCGTAAACTTCAGCTTGCTGGTTTTGAGCCGGTACCCGAGGGAACGCCGCCCGACCCGACGCGCCCGACCAGGACCATTAAAGGCCGAACTTTTTACCTCCCGTTGCAGAACGTCTTCAGTCTCGACCCCCGCACCGGCCAGCTCGCACAGGCGGGAACGGTGCCGGAAGGGTCGGTAATCCGGGAGCTTCCCCAGCAGGCGAAGGTCAAGACGGTACTCTGGCGCAACCTGACTTCAGGGCAGTATCTCCAACTTCCTGAGGGCGATTCTCGGAGCGGTGAGCTGTTGAAGAATGGCTTTCTTCCTTTTGACGCCTCTGTAGCTGAGCAGAAATTGCAGGTTCAGGCAGCTAACGCCGCCGCGACGAGGCTGACCGAACAGCAGCGGGCCGACGTTGCCGCGTTCCAGGCCAGGGAAAATCGAGGTCCTAGTCCGCAGGAATACGCCGATATTTTACGCGGTTCAATGGCGCCCGGCGGCTCCATGGGCGAGGTTAGTCCAGAAATGGAACGAATTTCTAAGAAGCTCGTCGCCGCCGAGATTCCATACCCAAGCTCATTCGCGCTCAAGAGCCCATTCTGGCAAGGGGTCATCAGCACGGCGGAAAATTTAGACCCCGGTTTCAACGCTAGTACGTACCAGGTGCGTTCCAAGGTTCGTCAGTCTTACACCTCGGGCCGGGACAAGGACAATATCAACGCACTGAATCAGGCAATAGGCCATGCCGCCGAACTCGAAAAAGCCGGGACGGCCCTCGACAATACTTCCTGGAGGGCATTCAACAGCGTCGCCAATCTCTTCGAGAGTGAGGTTCGGGGTGACCCCCGCGTGGATAAGTTCAAGACCGCTGCGCAGGCAGTCGGCGACGAGCTGGAGCGGGTCTTCCGTGGCACTGGCGGCAACTTGGAGACTATCAAAGAGTGGCGCGCCAGGCTTAATGCGAGCAATTCCCCTGAGCAGATGGAGGGCGTTCTCGACACCGCCTATCAACTGTTGTTCAGCCGCCTTGAAACCATGCTGAACACATATCATTCGGCCATGGGCGACCAAGGCTCCGATTTCCGAATCTTGAGTCCGAAAGCACGTAAGATCCTCGTGGGGCGCTTCGGCGAGGATTTCGTTGGTGCCATGGAGCCGCCGCCGGAAACGGAGGCGAAAAAGGCGAACAGCCCGAAGACCGAGAAGAGCCTTGATGCCTCCCTGTATCAGAGAGGATGGTGAGCCGTGGCCTACAATTTAAAAAGAGTTTTGGATTCTGGCGGAACTTACGAAGGGGCGGCCCGGTACCTCAGCGAACAGTATGGATACGATCTAGATTCCGTGCTGCAAGCCGGCGGGACTTACGAAGGGGCTGCCAGGTATTTGGCGGCGGTCGATCCGCACACCCTTGCAGTGCGCTTTTTCCAGAAAAACGGCTGGAGCCCGGAACAGGCGGCCGGCATCGTAGGGAACCTCAGCCACGAATCGACCGGGATGAACCCCGTGGCGCAGGAAAAAGGCGGTAAGGGGTGGGGTTTGGCTCAATGGACGAGCCCCGACCGGGTTGAGGGATTGCGCCAGTTCGCGGCGGCGCGCGGAGAAGACACCCCATCGTTCATGACGCAGCTTCAGTATGTACAGCATGAATTGAGCAGTAGTGAGGCGGAGGCCGGGGAAGCGCTCCGAGGCGCAAAGAGTGTTGCGGACGCCACCAAAGTTTTTTCCGAGCTTTTCGAGCGTCCCGGCAAGCCCAACATGCCAGCCCGCCTGGCGAAAGCTGCTTCCCTGTACCAGCAGGCCGCGAAGTCCGGCGAGGGTCCGAATAACGCCGTCCAACAGCCGCAGCAGACGGGCGGAATCGGCCGGATTTTCGAAAACGTCGGCCGGAACCTGTCCACCATGCAGGGGACGGAACCGGAACAAGAGGGGGGCTTCGTTTTCCCGTCTCCCGAGTCCGTTGAAAAGGTCCGGGGTCCGTTCCGTGCGGCTGGCATGATCGGTGGCGGCGTTCTCGGTGCTCCTGCCGGTGGTGTGGGCGGCGTGGCCGGTGCTGGTCTAGGCTCCGCAATCATGGATCAAATCGTCAATATGATTAAACAGGCAGCCATTGCCCGGCAAACCGGGCAGACTGTGACCCCGACAGCAAAAGAGGCGCTTGTCGGCCCCTCCCCCCTCGGGGAGCCGGGCAATTTAGGCTCGCTCGGGGCGGCTGGCGAAGGCGTATTGGCGGAGGCTGGCGGCCAGGCGGCCGGGAAGGTTCTCGCCAAGGCAGCCAGCGGCGCGGGCGGGGTTTTTCGCGGCATGTTCGGCGCGTCCACGGGGGCAGGAAGCGGAGCCATCGAGGAGGCGGTTAAGAGCGGCGAATCGTTGACTGGAAACGTTTTTAAATCGCAAAGCGTCTTCGACCGAGCCATGCGCGGCAAGATCTCGCCCGAGGAGGTCGTGAGCACTGCAAAAGAGGCGCTGGGCACCGTCAAAGAGGCGCGCGGGGCTGCATATCTCGAAAAATTGCGGGAGGTTCAGGCCGATCCGCGGGCGCTCGATCAGGTTCAGTCCACGCTTCGCGGCAAAATCGATGAATTAACCGGCGAGGGTCGTTTCGACATTTCCTTCAAGAAAGCAAGCCCCGCTGAGCGAAAGGTCGTATCCGACCCGGACACGGGTTTGTTTGTCGTCGAAGGAAAAACACCTGGGACATACCGGCTGGACTTCTCTTCTTCCCCGATAATCGAGGGCAGAGCAGCGGTTCGGAAGGCCCTTCACGACGCCTTGACGTGGGAAGACACCTCGGCGGCCGGGCTTGACGTGCTCAAGAAACGACTTTCGACTTATGTGAGCCAGGCTCGCCGCGGGACACCCGCCCACGCCCTTCTGACCGACTTAGAGAACACTTTGTCCAACAGTCTTAAGGCGGAAATCCCAAATTATGCTGAAATGACGAAGGGTTATTCCGAGGTTACGAAATTGATAAAGGACGTGGAATCGAATTTGATGCTTCGCTCGGAAGGGATGTCCGGAAGGATCACGGCCGACCAAACCTTGCGGCGCTTGTCTTCCTCCATGAAAGACAATTTCGAGCTTCGGAAGAGTCTGGTCGAGGCGCTTTCTTCCTCTGGCGGGGAGGACGTTACAGGAGCCATCGCCGGGTACCTCATGAAATCCCCGGTTCCCCACGGACTGCGGCGCACCATGATGGTCCCGGAGGCGGCCGCAGTTTATTTGAAACCAGAGCTTTGGCCGGTGTTGGTCAGCTCATCCCCCCGCGTGGTCGGTGAATTCCTCCGACTTTACGGCCGAGCTTTATCTGAGGTGCGCGGCCTTTCTCCCACGGTTGGCAAGGGCCTGGCGTTTTTTTTCAGCGAGGGGAATCGCGACAAAATTAAATTTCCTCGGGCCAAGCCCGAGGAGGCCGGCGAGTAGATCATTCGGCTTCGTTCGGATTCAATTAGTTTCCTCAACCTAAAACAACAAATGGAGTCAAAAAAATGTCTTGGCACGCCGACGTCCCCGATATCGACAACGATTTAAGCAACGACCTCGTCGCCATGGAGGAAAATTTTTCTTATCTGAAAACTCAATCCGACGCCAATGCCGCGACCATAGCCGCCTTGACCGGTTCTTCACAGATAGCGTATGTAACGACGGGGGAAAGCGTGACGAGCGTCGCAGGGGGATGGGCGGATATTACCGCACTGTCTTTGACGCTTGATGCCGGGCTTTGGGTAATATTCGCCAAAGCTCAGTTTGCTTCTGGCATCTCCTGCGACTCCAAGATTTATACGCCGTCCGCAACGATCTGCTCCCAGAATCCGGGATTTGGCGGGTTTCTTACAACCGGCATGCTCGTGGGCCTCACTTATCTGACCGAGGAAACCACGGTGAAAATGGCCCTCGCCACAAACGGTTACACGGCCAACGTCGTCAATGCGTTCGCAGACAAGAACACGGTAGCCGTGAACCATTGCTCCCTGATGGGCGCCTTTCGGATCGCGTAATCGTTATGAAGATTATTGTCGATACCCGCGAACAGAACCCTTTCACCTTCGCCCGGTTCCCCGTGGAGATCGAGCGGGCCGCGTTGCCGGCGGGGGATTATTCCCTGCCCGGCTTCGAGGATCGGGTAGCCATCGAGCGGAAGGAATTGAACGACCTCATCGGATGCTTGAAGGGCGCTAACCGGGAACGGTTCGAGCGGGAGCTGGCGAAGCTCAGATTTTACGACCTGGGGGCCGTGGTGGTCGAGGCCAGCCTGGAGAACGTCAGCCGCGGGCATTACCGCAGCGGAATGAAGGCCCATTCAGCCTTGCAGAGCATCTTTGCGTTCCAGGTGCGCTACAGGGTGCCCTTCGTGTGGGCCGGGAACCGGGAGGGCGCGGAGTATACGACGTACTGGATGCTGGAAAAGTACCTGGGAGAAATCGAGAAGCGATACCAGCGGGCTTTCCCGAAAGGGCGTGCGGCATGAACGAATCGACCGATTGGGAACGCGTTGCGCTTGCGACCCTGCCGAAGAAATTGAAGTGCCTGAATTGCGACAGAGAGATCACAATCTACGTCCCGGTGGCGGAGGCCGACCTCCTGGCGGAATTGACCCCCGCTTATTGTGCTCAATGCCTCACATGGATTCAGGCATCGAACTGCCGGGCTGTGTTCAGCGAGATGGTTCACTGAAACTGAAAAAGGACGAACAAAATGCAAGGTGTTGTGTTGTGGTTCAATGAATTGAAGGGCTACGGCTTTATCTCCCCGAACGACGGCGGCGGAGATTTGTTCATACATCATTCTGGAATTGCCGGGACTGGTTTTAAAACCCTGACTATTGGAGATCGGGTTCAGTTCGACATTGTGGAGGGCCGGAAGGGGCCTGAAGCCAGCAACGTCCGGGTGATTTAGAGGAACCGCGTATTTCCTGGAGGCCGCCGGCTTTCCAGGACACGCGTTGAGGCGGGACAGTCCACGCACTGCACCGCCTTTTTTCGAGAAATTTTGGCAGATCGCAACCGGATGCGTGTTGTAAGTCGTCCGAAAAAATTGAAGAAGAGATGCCGATACCCATTCGAATCGAAATGACCAATCCCGATGTCGTGATTGGCCCCCCTTCCGGTTTGGTTTCCAGACTTCGCAATGCCCTCAGCTTTCCGAACCCAAAATTTACGGAAAACTCCCGGCGGGGGTTTTCTACGTGGAACGTGCCGCATAATCTCTGCTATCTGGACGCCGAAGACGGCACCGTTTCTTTCCCGCAGGGATTTGCCCGGCACGCCATCGGGATTATCCGACAGGCCGGTACAAGTTCCAGATTTGCGACCATCGGCGCTCCCTGCCGGCGGTTGATTTCATGTCCACGGGGACGCTGCGCGATTACCAGACGGAAACGTTACGGGCAATCCACGCACGGGACTTCGGGAAGGCGTGCCTCTCCACCGAATCGGGGAAAACGGCTATCGCTCTGGCAGCCATCGCCGAGCGCCGGCAGCCTGCCCTTGTGGTTGTCCATACCTGCCCCTCCTGGAGCAATGGATTGACCGTATTGTGGAGCTGAGGGAAATTATGCTAACGGTTTTTCTATCTCAATTTCGTATTTTTCACTGGCTGATCTTAAGCACATAGACGGTGCAGCTCTCCAAGATCCGCCTCTTCATTTCAACATTGTGAATCCACCCTGATTCCATAATGTCCCGGTTATGGCTTCATACGCAGTAAAAGTCCCGCTATAGGTACCATTATTCTGCACTCCATTGACGTACATTCGGACGGTGTATCCACTGCACTGATATGTAAAAGAGAAATACATAGTATTGCCTGATACATATCCACTTACATAGGCATTTGAAACGGGACACTGAACATTTGAAAAGCTCATATATCCATAAATATAAGATCCATTTTGAGTAAGATTGCAACTAGTAACTCCTGTTTGAAGATCAAATGTCATATAAATACCACTCCATGTTCCTGTGAGTGAGCTAGGTTGGATACCCTTTTTGATAGAAAAAAGTCGGCCTCCAGATAGGCTTCCATTTAAGTAAATATATACAGTACCGACAATCCCTGTACCCTGTCTCTTATACACATCTGACGCTGCCGACGAATA
>LUZZ01000119.1 GCA_001603845.1 Syntrophobacterales bacterium Delta_01
AGCCTCGACTTCATGCGCCTTTTCCACACGGTGGTCCATTTCGTCCTGCAGGACGACGCGGGAAAGCGCCAGGAAAGCCGCGTCCTCTGGCAAAAAGCCAGGGAGTCGGGCATGGACCCCGTCCACGTGGCCTACGACGGCGGCCAGAGGTAGCGGACCCGCCCGGTGCTAAAAGTGCATCACGTGGCCCAGGTAAAAGAAAAACGCCAGCGCCAGGATATGCAGAATCCACCAGTTGGCTGAAAACAACTTGAACCTGTTCATCGCCTACCTCCACAGCAGCCCGCCGAGCGCATACACCACGCTCACGGCCGCCACGTGCACGACCCACCACCCCATGTTGGGATAGCGGTAGGATTTGCCGGCCTTTTGCCTGTCCGGATCGTATCCGTAGAGTTCCAGGTCGAAGATGGCCTTCCCGATGAAAAACCTGGTCCACAAGATCAGGATGTCGGGCAGGGTGGTCTTCATGATGATCGATCCGGCGGTTGCCGGCTGCGGCCAGTTGGCCACCGCGAAATGGGCCATTGCAATACTGCCCACGATCACCAGGAACCCGTTCAGGGTGTAGCCGTAGCTCAGGGTTTTCCTGCCGGAAAGCAGGAGCGGCACCACCACGATGCTCAGGATGCCTGAAATTACGGGAAGCAGGTTGGAGGTGTTTTTGGACACCGGGTGGATGCGCAGATGCAGGAGCAATCCGCCGATCGAGATCGCGATGAGACCGATGAGCAGGGTTGTCTTAACGTAGGCCCTGATCGTCATTTTCCCCCTCCGAGATTACCGCACGAATCGTTGACAGCCTTGGATTTCGCCCCAAGTTAATCACCGCTTTCGTGACGAGCTTGCCGGAAGGGGATTGAATTACCGGCCCATGAAAAAATTTTTCAAAAATTATTAAGAAGCGAGGGCGCTAGTCTCCCCAGAGGAGCATCCAATAACCGCTTGCGGAGGAGGGCGATCTGCCCTGCGTCAGGTGGAATGCCACCCCGGCGATGGTGACCGTCCCGGCACGCACGGTGTTCGGCGTATAGGCCGGCACGGAAAGCGTGACCGTGCCGTTTCCGGTGCCGCTTGCGCCGGAAGTTACCGTTATCCAGGCCGCATTGCTCACCGCCGTCCAGGAACATGCCGACCCCGCCGAGACGTTCACGAACACGGTGCCGCCGGAGGAGCTTACCGTGGTGCTGATCCCGGAAAGACTATAGTTGCAGGATGTCCCGATCTTTTTGAAATCGTTATAGGCGATTGACTGCTGTCCGAAGTGGACATAGAAATCGCCGACCTGGCTGTACGCGATCCTGAAAAACCCGGCCTCCCCCCAGCCCGTCCCCCAACTGTTCTTGACGATGAAGCACTGCTGGCTGTCATCGTAGCCCACAAGCTCAATGGCGTGTCCGCCCTCATCGGTTGTGCCGGCGGTCCTTGAATAGACTCCACCCCCGTAGGAGTAGAAGTCCGAGTAGACCTCCATGGATACCACCAGCGGACCGTATGTGTAGAGCGCGTTCTTGAGGGAACTCACGGTGCCCGTAACCGAGTGCCACCCGGTGATGGCATACGTGTCGTTTTGCCAGTACGAACAGGCGCTGGCGCAATTGCCGTTCGTGGCGGTGTATTTGTAGCAGTCTTCGAGCGGGAGTCCCGTGCTCTCAATATAGTCCGAGGCGCTACTGATGTAGCCGCCGTCACAGCCGCCGCTGTGTACGCCCGCTCCGCTGCACGATACGAGTATCTGTTCCGCGAGGTCGACCTGCTCTCCCGTGCTCATGGCCACCTGCGATTCCAGGGCGGCCGTGGTGGCGAAAGCCCAGCAACTGCCGCAGTTGCCCTGGTTCTTGACCGAAGTGACGACACCGGCATCGACCCAACTGAAAGTCCCGGAAGGCGCGGCCAGCAGGGGCGAAGTGGTTTCCAACGCCGTGGAATCCTGCGTGGCGGAGAGTTGGGCGGGCATGATCAGCCCCAGGCGTTTTCTGCGCTGTTCGCGGGGAAGGGTGGAAATCGATGTTTCGGCCGCCCACCAGTGGGCGCCCTTGTCCCAGATGGCGCGGTTTATTTTATCGACTTCGGCCTGGTCCGCCGAAACGGCCTGGCAAAAGATCAACAGCGAGAAAAAAACGGCCGGAAAAAGAAGGCAGGGAAGCGTTCTCTTAGCCCTTCCAGCCCACATAGCGGTCTCCTTTTTACAGGAAAATACAGTAATTACGTTGGAACTTTCAGTAGCGAGCATTCATCGCATACAAAAGCTGTTTTGGCAACATGAGAAACGGGCAAATCGGGTGCTTCGCAATGGTTCCGAAAGAACCCCACGGCAGCGGGCGGGATACTTAAGGGGCCGTTGCCCGGACCTTGTTTTCGAAGCAGATCCGAAGTGCTCCAAAATGCTCCAAAGTTAAACCGTTGCCCAAAAATGTCAATTTAGGAGACATTCTTCTTGGATTATCGATGCTATCCAGCGCGTTCCATCCGCAATCCATGAAAAATGTCTCCGGTGCCGTGGCGTCCGTCCATGCCCGCACGCGGCGGAAGGAGGAAAATCATCCGGCGCGCCCTCGCCCCTGCTGCGGGGCGGGCCCCATGCCCGGTTGCCGCCGCTCTAGGATTCCCTGTCGTACCGGAAGACGAAAGAGACTTCCGCACGCTCGTTGGAGTTGGGTGATACCGCCCGCACGTTGACGGTGTAGTAAGCGCAGCCGTTATCCGCGCACGCCTCCCCCGCAGCGCCGGCTTTTTCGGTCAGCGTGGTGTCGATCACTTTCACGTACACCGTGTAGTTGGACAGCGCCATGGTGAAATCGGGCTCCACGGTCGGGTCGGGGCTTGTCGCCCGGGCAAGATCGTTGGTGCAACTGTTGGCCGTCCAGTCCGAATTCGTGAGCCAGTTGGTGGAGGCGGTGCTCTTTTTCACCTTGAAACACCACCCGGAATGGGCGGCGGTGCCGAATCCGTCCGGGGGCCTGTCCTGGTTGTTCTGGATCAGGAACATGAATTCGTCCGCACCGCCCTTGGCGGCATCCAGCGCGACCGAATAGCTTTGTTCCAGCCGGGCCATTTTCGTTTCGGCGGTCACCAGCCGGAGCAGGATGGCCACCACCGCGAACCCCAGGCCGAGGAACATCAAAGTCGTAATTAACGCAATTCCCTTTTCGTTATTGAGTGTATTTCTCATATTTTTATCTCAGGTTCATCGGCTTGACCGCCAGTTCAATTACCTTCCACCTGTACTTTGCCTCATCACCGGCAGGGGTGAAGGTCTTGAGAGAACCGCTCAGGGGCGCCGAACTCAGCGTCTGGAACGTGTTCGGAACGGCCGGGTAATTGGCGGAATCGAGCGAGTGGGCGATGTCCTGGTCTCCGAGGTTCAGGGTGCCGGAGAACCTGAACGTGCTGCCGCTCGCCACGTTGCCGCCCCCGCCCCCTTCCTGGTATACAATGAACACCCGCACTTCACGAAGGCGGTCCCGGATGTTTTGAGCGCTCAGCCCCGCCAGATTGTCCGCCCACGAATCGATTTTCCCCTCCGGAACGGCTTTGTCCAGGCCGAATGCCACCTGGAAATCCTTCACACAATCAAACAAAGGCTCGCCGGCCTTGGTGCCGTCCGATTGCTTGATGACGCTTCGGTAGAGCGTATAGGTATTCGGGGCGCAACTGCTGGGGAACTCGCCGGCCACTCTTTGGAGATAATAGTCCACCCGGTTGAAGGGCATCCGCTGTCCGCCGGAGTTACCGTCCAGTCCGTAGATGAAGTAAACCTTGGTGTCGTCCAGCCCGCCTGCAATGCCGGTGGCGTCCGCGTAATAGTCGGCGTTCCAGGCGGTCCAGCTCTTCAAAACCCCTCCACCGTCCAGTACGACGAACTGCTGCCGGGGGCTTGTGACCGCGAAGTTCATGGACGTGTCCCCCGATGCCCGTACCTGCGGCGTGCCTCCCACCATCCTGATCATGGACCATTTTCTGCTCACGGGATTGACATCGGCGACAGACGATTTTAGGGACAGAACATCGGAGGTGTTCATGCCCGAATTGTTGAGAAAGGCCACGGCATGCACGTCCGTGGTGGTTTCGTTGAGATCGCCCGGATTATACGGAACCGTCCCCGCTCCCAGGTCGGCGGCTTCCGGGCCTACCGCTCCCCGGTTGGTCGTCAGCCCGAACCCCGCCATTTCGATATCATATCGGAGAAGCTCCACCCCGGTCAGGTTGGCCATGTAGCTCTGCGAGATCTTGCCCTGGGTCTTGTAGCCCCGCAAGAGCTTAAGATAGGCCGCGGTGGCGGCCCCCGTGACGATCAGCAAAACCGCCAGGGCGACCATCAGTTCCACCAGCGTCATGCCCCTTTGATTCCTCATCGGATCGGCCTCACTATGATTTCTCCAACTCCCTGACAATCGTCTCCAGGACATAGGAGTGGCTTTCCTTTTTCTGGTCCCACGATACCGTTATCGTCAACTTTGTCATCCCGTAGGTATAGCCTCCCGCCGTCGGAGAGGTCCTGGCCGTGTTGAGGGTAAATTTGACCAGGCGCTTTCTCGCCTGCCTCCAAACGGTCTGCGAGGCCGGGATGGCCTGAATCAGCGAATAGTCCATGTTCCTGGCCGCTTCCGCCTGCTCCTGCGCGATCTTTACGGCTTCGTTTCGAAGCGTATTCCCCAGGTTCTGGTCGAAGGCGGCCATCATTCCTATCAGCGAGCCGATCAGGCCGATCGCCAGGATCAGCATGCTGACCAGGACTTCAACCAGGGTAAACCCTCTGCTGTTATTTGGGCGAGCAAGTGCCACCATTCATTTTCCCCACAATTATGCGCGTGCCCGACACGTCCACGCAGTCTATCGATACGCCTGCACTGGAGGGAACGCTGAAGACAAGAGAACCGGCCGGATGGGTGGTGTCGATATCGAGGAACCCCCGCCCGTCGAAGGCCACACTGGGCTGACTCGCGGAAGCGGTGAGGGAACCGTTGACGGCTGCCCCCATCTGCGGATCGGTGCCCGTATCGTCCACGTCTCCATCACCGTTGCCGTCGGTCCTTACCTGGTAGGAACCGAGGCTCGTGCCTCCGCCCCACCACACGCCCGCCACCACTTTCCGGCTGTAGGCGGTCATGCGGGCCAACTGGAGGTCGGAGTACAGTTTGAGCACCTGGTTTTCCACGTCGTGTTTGTTTTTCCAGGAGGAAAAAGCGGGCAGCCCCCAGGCCAGCAGCAGCACGGACAGCCCCACGACCACCATCAGTTCCGTTAGTGTAAAGCCTTTGCTGTTTCTCATTTCTCGATCCACTGCATGATTTGCGGGTGGCCGTACGTCGACGTCACCGGCTGCACCACCGGGGGAGAGTTCTCGGGCGGAATGCCCACCGTCCACGGCGTCGTTCTGTTTTCGGTCGACGTATCGGAAAACGACTGTGTGGAATCGAACTTGTTTATGGCGCCGGTGGAAGTCTGTAAGTAAACGGTCCCACTGGTATCGGTAACCACATAACCGGTGCACGATGTATCGGAAATCGCCGCGCCGGTGGCGCAGTTGAGCCCCCAGACGCGGGTCCGGCCCCCGTAGCCGCACGGGTCGCTCGTGGGTTCGGTGGTAGTCAGGAATATCTTGTTGCCCGTCGAGATGGAGGGGTCGGTGATCATTCTTTCCTTGAGATAAGTGCCCTCGGCATCGTCCAGGGTATACTGCCAGCCCGCCTGGTCCAGGTCGTTTTTCTGCAGGTTCGAACAGGCGTCCTTGTTGTCGTTGAGATGGTTGATGTTGGGCAGACAGTTGTTGTTGTACTGGTCGCACGTGAACGGGAAACCTATTAGAAAATTCTTGCCGGATTCACCGGAGGGCCCGTAGTCGTCCTGCGGGAAGAAATACCTGCCCGTGCCGGCATACAGATACAGGGTGTTGAAGCACTTCATGGCTTCGACTTTGGCCGTTATGGGCAGTTGGGCGATGTTGGCGTAGGTCTGAACGTCGTAGGTCCAGTCTGCCGCGTCCAGGGCGAGGGCGCTGTCGGTATTGTTGGTGTTTATCTTTCCGACCCCGCCTTTCCAGTCGCCCGTATTGCCGCTGGAGCTGTAGCCGTAGCCGAAGAACACGAAATCCGTGTATCCGTCCGAATTGACGTCCACGCCGCTCGTAAAGAGGCGTCCTCCGAAGCCGTTTTTCGCATCGTTTCCAAAATCGTGGACGTATACGCTGTCAATGCCGAGCTGGTCGCCCAGCGTCAGGACGAATGATTTCACGTTCTGGATGGAACTGCCGTCCGACGAATCGGTGGGGCCGGAAAGAAACAGGACGTAATACCTGTCTCCGGACTTGCTCGACGCATCCGACCACTTGTGTATCAACGCCGGGCCGGAATAAGAGTAGCCGAGGAAAGGATGGGTGAACTCCCAGAGCAGTTTGGGCGATTCCACGTCGGTGATGTCCAGCGCGTAGTAGGCCGAGAGCCCGGTGCAGTTCGACGGGTTGAAACAGGTGTTCGGATTGGAGCACTGGAGCGGCGTACAGGTATCCGCCGGGGCGTTGAAGTGGTAGGCGGTCGAACAGCCGGCATTGTACGGCGCCGTCGTGCACTGGGAACTCGATGTGCACGCCTGGCCGTTGGACTGCCCGGTGGCGTTCATACAGTACGTATCGTCGGTTGAATCGAGCGCGCCGCCGCCCATCCTCATTCCGCCGATCAACACCGTCTTTGTCCCCGTGCTGGTGTTCATGGTGGTGATGAACGGCCTCAAGTCATTGAAATACAGGTGACACGTTCCCGGGGGCGGCACCGCCAGGCACCTCAGGTAGGGCAGGGAGTTCTTCGGAATGAAAGCCCACAGTTCCTTGCCCATGTCTTCATTCGGGATTCCGGTGGTCTTTTCGATCTGGTGTTGGGCGGGGTCCACGCCGTCCGTGATCTTGTCGGTGAGGATGCCGGTTTTGAACGCGTGCAGCATGCCGTCGTTGGCGCCGACGAAGACCACGTTTTCCTTTTTCTTGCACGTCGTGTAGGGGGTCTCCGTACTACAGTCGCTGTCAGTGGAGCACGCGTGCGAGTTGAACGTCACCTCGCCTTCGGGGTCCGTCGGAACATTGGCGCAGTATTTATAATCCGTCCGGACCTGCGGGGAAGAGTAGATGATGTCGCCGAGCTTCCAGACGTTTTTCTGACAGGTCGAAGAAGACGAACCGCTGCAGTCCGCGTCGGTCTGGCAGGCCCGGTTGCTGTTGGCGCCGGTGGAGCTGTTGTAGCAGAGACCCACGGTCCTTGTCCGGCATCCCGTGATGTCCACCCCCCGGACGTAGTTGATCAGGTTTTTCAGCGTACCCGCATTGTCCGCCCCGGCCAGGCAGGGGTCCAGGTTGGCGACACTGCCCAGAAGGGAAGAGCCGGGCGTGGTGAGCGCCGCGTTGGTGTCCACGAAATTGACCAGGTTCGTGCCGTCCGGCATATAGATCTTCCGGCTCGCGGCGGCCGTTTTGAAAAGGATCTTTCCCGCTTCCCAGATCGGGCTCAGGGCATCGAGATCAACCGTATCCACCAACTCACTGGGATCGCCGCTGGCGGTGGGGTCCGCATATCGGCTGACGGTGAGGCCAGCCTGGTCGTCGAAATTGAACGTCAGCCCGTAGTCCTCGTCGAGCTGCAGGGTGTAATCGTGGACGGTATCTTCCCGTATGTTGTTTACCGACGTGCTGTTATAGAACCAGTAGTTGTAGAGATAGCCCGGCCAGTTGATTTCCGCTCCGCCGTAATACTTGGTGGGATAGAAAACGCCCTGGAGCATATTGGCGCCCATCTGGGTCTGGCCCTCGGAAAGGATCGAAATGGAGCTGCCGGACGCCACCCGCCCCAGCAGGTCGGTGGCGATGGTTTCCAGCGAGTCGATCAACTGGGTCGGATTGTCCGCGTAATAAGCATGGCCGGAAGGGGTGGCGGTGCCGCCCGCCACGGCCATCTGGTCGAGGTTGGCCTTGGATTCGTCGGAGAGCCCCATGCCCAGGATGTACGTTTTGACCGGAAAGTTATAGGTGGTCTTGTTTCTCCTGGTGCCGGTGGTCTTGACCACGTCCGTCTGGAGGGCGCTGAGTTCGGTGATCACTTCCGGCATGAGGGTGGAGAGGTCGGAGGTTTTCTGCCCGTTCATCTTTACGCTGGGCAAGCCGTCTGTAACAAAGATGATGTAGCTTTTTTGACACATGTTGTCCAGACTGATGGGACTGCTGGAGCCGTTGAAATAGTCGAGCGCCGCTTTGAGGGTGCCGGCCGAAGGCGTGAGGCCGGCGTTGATGATATAGGAACAACTGTTCTTATTGGATAAAGAGCAGCCCATGTATCCGCTGCTGTCGTTCGACTTCGGATCCAGCATGTTCATGACATTGTTGTATTGAGTGGTGCCGGTAAGGTCTCCGACCCCCACGCGCAGTGTGCCCTGGGGAGACGACGTGGCGCTGTTCGAGAACCAGGTCCGCCCCACGTAGTAGAAATCGAGCCTTTGGCCGAAGTTGTAGTACCCGAGTGCGTAGTCCGTATCGGTGGGTTCCAGTTCCCAGGTATAGCGGAGGTTGCTGTATCCCGAAAAATTATCGGAGGTGCCTGTTTTGGAGGAATAAATCTTGTACACGTTCCACTGGGGGCTGGAATAAGGTCCGTTGTAGGCCCGGTAAGTGGTGCCCGAACAGTCGCTTCCGGAATAGCCGAACAGGTAATCGGCCCCCATGCTGCTGGACGAGTACATGGGGTAGGCGCCCTTGTAGTAGATGTAGTTCCCGCTGCTTACGCCGTTGGGGATCCTCTGGGTTTTGGGGTAGATGAGCGGGCAGTAGGTGGTTCTGAGAGTGCCGTTCGCCGGCGAGCTGGAGATGATGGCGTCCGTGAAATCGGCCGAAAAGAGAGGGTTGGCGCTGGCGGAGTCGCCGTTGCCGGTCTGGCACCCGGATTCGCATTCGGTCCTTTTCGCGGCGTTGCCGGTGATGCAGTACTCCACGCAGGCATCGGGCGGATTGGCGCAGTATGTATTGGGATTGTAGGAAGCGAAATAAGGGCTGTTATACAGGTAGTTGTTGCTGATTCCCGAAGGCAGGGTAAAGGTCATGATGCCCACGTTCGCCTTGGTCTTCAGTTCGTCGACCAGGTTGCGCAGCGCCTGTTTCGCCACCACGCTCTTGCTGGACTCGGAGTAGGAGCCTACCGCATTTCCGTAGAAGTCTTCGTCCATGCTGTTGGAGTTGTCCAGGATGATGAGGATGTTGGGCTTTACTCCGGTCGCAATAAACGGCGGCGAAATGGAAGTGCATGGAGGGGCCGGAATTACCCGTGCGGAAAAAGCAATTTGCACCAGCATCATTATCGTAAAAAAGACTGCAATCCGCTTCATGATCCCATCCATTCGGCAAGTTGTAGTTATGAATTATTTTATAATGGCCGTGACCAGATATCCGTTCTGCAACGTAAGTTCGGCTGTACGCACGTTTCTGGAAGAGCCTTTATTGCTTATGATCTTCGTGCTGGAGTTTAACTGAAACTTTCTGCCGTCCTTGGCATATATATAGCCGTTTTCTATTTTGTCGATGACGATGTTTACGACTTCCTGCTTCATGGAGGTGAGCGCTTTCTGGCTGCCGGAAGCGTTCTGAACGGCGGGGGCGGCATCGGCGTTGATCACCTTGAGCGCCGATGCGGCCGGTGCGGCGCACAATGCGCAAAGGGCCAGGAGGCCCAGGCAGAACAAAAATTTTCCGGTCATCTTTTTGTCTCCATCTAAAGGAACCAGGTTCGGACTAGTCGAAGAGCCATTGGAAAATGGAAAACTTCAGAGCGTCGGTATTCTGGACTATGGGCGTGTCGGTGGCGGCGCTGACGGTCACCACGTCCGTTGCCGCCCAGCCGTATATCTTCCGGTCGGCCTCGATCCGGTAGGTATTGCCGGCCGCGGCCGCCACGCTGAACGTGTAGAACTTGGGCTTGGAAGCATTGGCGCACCCGGAGCAGTCGGCCAGGCACGCGGTATTGCCGGCGATGAAGGAAGGCAGACACTGGATCGTGCTGGCGTAGTGCCCGTTGTCCGCATAAAATTCTTCCATCTCCAGCCGCGCCGTCATGAGCATGGACGCGGCTTCGCTCTGCTTGGCGCGGTTCACGTAATTGATGTAGGCGGGAACGGCAACGGAGGCCAGGATGGCGACGATGCTCACCACGACCATCAGTTCCGCCAGGGTAAAGCCACGGCTGCAGCAAAACCGGTTGCCTCTTTTCTCTGCGCTCACGTATCATTCCTCCCTTGAGTCCGTTCGTATCGCCATGTGAATGCATGCAATAGCAGTGCCATGCCTTTGGAGCGGTCTTGAAATGCGGTCCGTCCCTTGAGCCGGCTTCCCGGGCGCGGGGAAAACGACAAATCGCCGGGCAACACGGGCGGTTTTCCCCGACAGGTCCTGAAAAATCAATGGGTTCGCGTTAAGCGGTTTTCCTGTACATAATCCAATCGGCAGAATGGCTGAAAAACTGAACTACCATTTGCACGGGCGACCTTCGCTGCCGGGACGCAGCCGAGTAATTCTTCTCGGTTGAAAACCGCGATCCGAGGTTTGACACTGACAAATTAGGGCGCTGCTCCTGGCAAAATGCGACACGCGGTCTTAGAATTTGAGCTACGCGGTTCCCGGGCGTTTCATGTTGTGACGGGCGATTTATCCCGCTCCTGCCGGTCGAACGGAAGCGGATGCGCGTATTCTTTTTCGGAGGCCGAGAATGTACGGAAGGTCCTTTTTGATTGCGGCATTGGCGGTGTTGTGCTGCCTGTCGATATCGGTTCCGCCTGCGGTCGAGGCGAACGCCACCCCCGAGGAAGGCCAGGTTTTTCCGAACCTGCACCTGCCTTTGCCCCAGAGGGTCGAGGAGAGAAACTACCTGAAGGTCGAAAACGGCCCGTTCACGCTCTCGCAGGTCCGGTCGAAAATCATCATCGTGGAAATTTTCAGCATGTACTGTCCTCATTGCCAGAGAGAAGCGCCGAACGTGAACCGCCTCTACGAGGCCATTCAAGCCGATCCCAAAATGGCGTCAAAGATCCGGCTGATCGGAATCGGGGCGGGCAATTCCATTTTCGAGGTGGATGCGTTCCGGAACCTCTACCACATCGAATTCCCGCTGATCCCCGACCCCAATCTGGTCGTGCACAAAAAACTCGGGGGCGTGGGAACGCCGTATTTCTTCGTGCTCAAACACGGTCCCGGCGGAACGCTCAAGGTACTATATTCAAGAGTGGGGACCTTCGGGGAGCCGCAGGATTTCCTGAAGTTGATCGCCTCCAGGGCGGAAGGGCAAAAATAATCGAAGCCGGATGCGCGGACCGGTCGTCGTCGCCGGCGGGAGGGGCGCCCCGCAGCCCGTTTTCGAGGTGGGGGAGCATCGATGAAAACAAAATCGGCTTTTCTCGCAGCGTTATCGCTTTTGTGGGTTTTTTGCGGGACGGCGCACTCCCAGACGGGCCAACTCCGGGGAAAAATTTACGACCCCGGAACGCTCAAGTCCGTGGACAGCCGGACCAGCCTCAAGCCCGGAGACGCGGCCCCCGATTTCGACCTGCCCTCCATCACCGGAGAGCGGGTTTCGTTGAGCCGCTACGCCGGGCGGAAAAACGTGGTGATTTCTTTCGTGCCCGCCGCCTGGACCCCGGTTTGTTCGGACCAGTGGCCGGGCTACAATATCATGAAGGCCATGTTCGACAAGTACGACGCCGTCCTCATCGGGATCACCGTGGACAACGTTCCCAGCCTGTTCGCCTGGACCACCGAGATGGGCGGCGTGTGGTTTCCGGTGGCGTCGGATTTCTGGCCTCACGGCGAAACGGCCCGCAGGTACGGCGTGCTTCGCACCGACGGGATGTCGGAACGGGCGCTCTTCATAGTAGACAAACGCGGCATTATCCGCTACATCGACGTCCATGACATCAACGAGCGTCCCAAGCTGGAAGTGCTCGATGCCCAATTGCAGAAACTCCCCAAGTAGTCGCCGGCGGATTGTTTGCCG
Organism: Syntrophobacterales bacterium Delta_01; assembly: GCA_001603845.1. Taxonomy (GTDB): domain Bacteria; phylum Desulfobacterota; class Syntrophobacteria; order Syntrophobacterales; family Syntrophobacteraceae; genus SbD1. The sequence goes on from LUZZ01000119.1 coordinate 12,012, forward strand.
TTTCCCGGATAGATCGCCCGCGCTCAGGCGCGGCCGCTAATTCAAAACTCCTGGAGGTAAACCATGGAAAAAAAGAGAAGGCTGGTGCGGGGACAGTGTCCCCAGTGTGCATGCGGCGATGTTTCTTTCGTCCCCCCGGAAGAAATGAAAGCAAAGTATACCGGGCCGGAGGATCAGATCGAGATCCTTTGCCCGAGTTGCGGTGCGAAGATAGTCGGAAAAGTCGAGGAATACGAAGAAAAGTAAACCGGCCCCCGGATCTATCCCCGGTTGGAGAGGAGCGTAAACGATGAACAATACGCCGCGAAGCTGCCCCGGATGGGAGCAGTTCAAAAGCCTGACGTCGATTGAGTGTAAATGCCCGGAGTGCGGCAAGGAAATTGAAATTTTCTCGGATGAATTCGACAGGGCGCATACCTGCAAGGCGTGCGGGAAACCCATCGATTTTACCAGGTGCTCTCTGGGGGGCACCACCATCCGGTAACTGCCGCCGAACCCGTATCCTTCATCCCGGTGTGGGCACGAATCACGGCCGTGCCCACAACTCCGCCGCTTCCCGGTGTCCGTACCACTTTCGATTCCCGGTACCAGCCCTTAGATTGAAATCAGCGCCCGCCCGCGGGCCGGCAAACCGTGCCGGGCGCCGCCGCCGTAACCCCTTCACTCCAGGAGCGCACATGGCCAATCGTCTCGCGGGGCAGAAGAGCCCCTACCTTTTGCAGCACGCCGAAAACCCCGTGGACTGGTATCCCTGGGGAGAGGAAGCTTTCCGGAAAGCCGCCGGGGAGGACAAGCCCATATTCCTGTCCATCGGGTACGCCACCTGCCACTGGTGCCACGTGATGGATCATGAGTCCTTCGAGGACGAAGACGTCGCCCGGCTTCTCAACGAGCATTTCGTGTCCGTCAAGGTGGACCGCGAGGAGCGTCCGGACATCGACCAGGTTTACATGACCGTGTGCCAGGCGACCACGGGGTCCGGGGGCTGGCCGCTTTCCATTTTCATGAGGCCCGACCGGAAGCCTTTCTTTGCCGGGAGCTATTTCCCGAAAACCGGCCGGCAGGGCATGCCGGGATTCATCGACATTTTGACCCGCCTGGCGCAGTTGTGGAAAGTGCGGCGGGACCAGTTGGACCGGGTCAGCGGGGAGATCGCCGCCGCCATCCAGCCGAGGCCGCCCGAGGAAGGGGCCGCCGTTCCCGGCGCCGCAGTGCTGGAGGCGGCTCATGCCCGGTTTCGGAAAAATTTCGACCGCGTCTACGGCGGCTTCGGGGGAGCCCCTAAATTTCCCACCCCGCACAACCTGAATTTCCTGCTCCGGTGGCACCGGCGCGATCCGCGATCGCAGGCCTCGGACATGGTGGAAAAAACGCTGGATTCCATGCGCGCCGGCGGCATGTTCGACCAAGTGGGGTTCGGGTTCCATCGGTATTCGGTCGATGCGCAGTGGCTGGTCCCGCATTTCGAAAAAATGCTCTACGACCAGGCCCTGCTGTCCCTGGCCTATACCGAAGCTTTCCTGGCCACCGGGGAGACCCGGTTCTGGCGGGTCTCCGGCGAGATCTTCGAATACGTGCTTCGTGACATGAAAAGTCCCGAGGGCGGCTTCTACAGCGCCGAGGATGCCGACAGCGAAGGGCGGGAGGGGGTTTTCTACACCTGGACCCCTTCGGAAGTGGCCGAAGTGTTGGGAGAAGAGCGGGCGCAAATCTTCTGCCGCGTCTTCGGAATCACTCCCGGCGGAAACTTCGAGGAGGGCAGGAGTATTCCGTACCGCGCACAACCCCTTGCGGAAGTGGCCTCGTCGATCGAGATGGAGCCGCAGGACCTGGACGACCTGATGGAAGACTGCCGCCGCAAGCTGTTCAAGGTCCGCGAAAAACGTATCCATCCCTTAAAAGACGACAAGGTGCTGGTCTCCTGGAACGGCATGATGATCGCCGCCCTGGCCCGGGGATACCAGGCGTTCGGCGACGCGCGGCACGCGGAGGCCGCAAGGGGGGCCGCCGATTTCATCCTGGACGCCATGCGGCCCGAAGGGCGCCTCCTGAGGCGGTACCGCCAGGGCGAAGCGGCCCATCCGGCCTACGCGGAAGACTACGCCTGCCTCATCTGGGGGCTTCTCGACCTCTACGAGTCGGTTTTCGATGTGAAGTATCTGGCCGAGGCGGTCGGGCTCCAGGAACAGATGAGCGGGCTTTTCTGGGACGGGGCCGAAGGCGCTTTCTTCTTCTCGGGAAAGGACGGCGAAAGCATGATCGTGCAGGAAAAGCCGCTCTACGACGGGGCCGTCCCCTCGGCCAATTCGGTAGCCGCCCTGAACCTCCTGCGGCTCGGCCGCATGACCGGAAATCCCGCTTTCGAAGAGCAGGCCGAACGTCTCATGAAGTTTTTTTCGCCCCACGTTACGGTGTTTCCCTCGGCTTACACCCACTTTTTACAGGCCGTCGATTTTCGACTCGGACCCGCCAGGGAAATCGTGATCGCCGGGGATTCCCGGCAGGAACCGGCGCAAGCCATGGCGGGGGCCGTGCACCGGCTCTATCTGCCGAACCGGGTCGTTTTGTTCAAGGACCGGGGGGAGCGCGGGGCCGCCCTGTCCGCCATCGCTCCGTACACCGCGGCCATGGACGCACCGGAAAACGGGGCCGCCGCCTTCGTGTGTGAAAACTTCGGGTGCCTGCGCCCGGTGTTCGACGCCGGTGAACTGGAAAAGCTGCTGGCGGGATAAGGATTATGGCGTGATTGTGGCGCGATTATCCGCAGATTGGCGGGATTATGGCCGAATAGCTTTATGGCGTCTAAAAGCTAACTGGTTGAAACTCCATCATAAATTGGAGAGTGGATAATTGGTACGCAATTTGCTTTAGCTTAGAAGACGAGAGAAACCAACTCTTTCCTCCTCTAAAGCTAACCGGTCCTAGCCCCTCCGGTTAGCTTTTTTTATGTCGTTTTCGGCTTCATCCCGTATGAAAATGGGATCGGTCGGGAAGACGTCCTTCCACGGCGCGGCCGGAAGCAATGCTGTTGACTTTAAGCTCCTCCCCTTTGATGGGGGAGGCCAATGTTGTTGACTTTAAGCTCCTCCCCCTTTGATGGGGGAGGCAGGGTGGGGGTGAAAAACCTAGCGATATCAACCCCCTCCCCTTGCCCCTCCCGCCAAGGGAGGGGAGTCCATGGAGCGTCGCCCCTAAAGCCAACAGCATCGAAGGGGGAGAGGGCGCGGGACGTCGCCTCGCGAATACGCCTGACAGGGGATCTGCAATGGGAAAAACCCTTCTGGGAATCGTCGCCTCGCCGCGAAGGCTCGGCAATTGCGAGCTGTTCATAAAGGAAATTCATTCCAATCTGGGAGCGGGCTGGGAGCTTCGCCTGATGCGGCTTCCGGAACTGGATATCCAGCCCTGCCGGGCATGCTACCGGTGTCTGTTCGATTCCATGCGCTGCCCCCATGAAGACGATTTCCTCGCCGCCCTGGAGGAACTGTGCGCCGCCGACGCATACGCGGTGGCCGCCCCCGCCTACCTGCTTGCGGCAAACGGGAGCCTCAAGAAATTTCTGGACCGCGGACTCCAGTTCTACGCCATGGTGGACCGGCTTTGGGGGAAACCGGCCGTGGGAGCGGCCGTGGCGGGAATCGCGGGCATGGAGGGGATCACCGAGCTGAACGTGGCAAGTTTCATCAAGATGACCTTCGGCGACCTGCGCGGATCGGCGGTGGTCTACGGCGCCCTGCCCGGCGAAGTCCTGTTGAATCCCGAAAACAGGCAAACCGCGGCCGGGCTCGCCCGCGCCCTGTGCGACCCCGGATCGGCGATGAAACCGCGGGGGCCGGTCTGCCCGCTTTGCGGGGGCGATACCTTCAGGTTCGATGCGGACGGCGGTATCAAGTGCATGCTGTGCAGCAGTGCGGGGCGCTACGGCTGGGACGAAGGGCGGCTGAGCATCGAGATCGCCGCGGGGGACCACCCGCTTTTCCTGAGTCGCGGGGACGTTGTCCGCCACGCCGAATGGCTTCGGGGCATGAAGGATAAGTTCCTGGAAAAGAAAAAGGAACTCAAGGCCGTGGTGAAGGAGCATATCGGCACCGGGACCTGGGTGGGGAAAAAGGGGCAGGGCGGCGCGTAGGCGGCGTCCGGGTGGTCTAGAGCTTGTCAGTGAATAAACCTTTTCGGGATCGTGCCGGTTCCCCGGCTCCGGCTTCCACTACCGGCACAGTCGAACCGGAAGCCTCCACGAATGGGAACGAGGCCAAACCCGGGACTTCGCAAATCCAGCATGAGACTAATCGAATCGTCATTCCCGCAGCGCTTCCGGGCGGGAATCCGGCATCTTTGTCCTTTACCCGTTCCGGCATAATGCCGAATTACCTTGAAGATAGAGCTTTTTATGTTTCGTGGGCGATGCGGGACGCCATGACCGATTACGCTCAGGAGGGATCGCCCTGCGAGGTTTGTATAAACAAACTGTAATGATATTAAATACATGGCGCAGGGGCCGGCAGCCCCGCGCCATGTTGTTGACTTTAAGC
>LUZZ01000120.1 GCA_001603845.1 Syntrophobacterales bacterium Delta_01
GCAATGTACCGTTGAAGAAATCGAATCCGCCATTGCTTCCGCGAAGGCGGCCTTCCCCGCGTGGGCCGCTACCCCGCCCAACAAAAGGGTCCAGGTGCTCTATCGCATGAAGGCGCTGCTCGACAAGCACCTCGACGAGCTCACCTACCTGCTGTGTAAAGAGATGGGCAAGGCCTGGACCGAGTCCATGGGCGACGTTCTCAAGGTGACCGAAGTCGTCGAGTATGCCTGCGGAATCCCCCACCTGCTCAAGGGGGACTCCATCATGAACATCTCCAACAATTACGATACCGTGCTGTACAACGTTCCGCTGGGCGTCTTCGTAGGCATCCCGCCGTGGAACTTCCCGGCCATGATCCCTCACGGCTGGATCGCGCCCATCTGTATCGCGACCGGAAACACCCTGGTCCTCAAGGCGGCGAGCATGGTTCCGCAATCGGCCATGCGCATCCTCGAACTCTGGTACGAGGCGGGATTGCCCAAGGGCGTCATCAACCTCGTGACGGCAGGCAGAAGCGAAGCCGAGATCTTCCTCAGGCACCCGGACATCGTGGGTATCTCGTTTGTCGGTTCCACGCAGGTGGGCAGGCACATCTACGCCACGGGCGCGGCCAACGGGAAACGCGTTCAGGCCCTGACCTCGGCCAAAAACCATGCCCTGGTGCTTCGCGACTGCAAGCTGGAGCGGACCGCCCACGGCATCATCAACGCCTTCTGCGGCTGCGCCGGGGAACGCTGCATGGCGCTGCCCGCCCTGTGCGTGGAAGAGGCGATCGCCGACGATCTCGTCGCCCTGATCAAAAAATTCGCCATGGAAAGAAAGATCGGCGCCGCCTATGACAAGGCAATAGAGCTGGGTCCCGTCGTCACCGCCGGCCATCGCAAGTTCGTAACGGACTGGATCGAGAAGGGGATCGAAGAAGGCGCCGTGCTGGCCCTGGACGGCCGGAATCCGAAAGTCCCCGAGGAATGCAAGAACGGGTTCTTTGTCGGCCCCACCATCCTTGATCATGTCAAGCCCGGCATGAGCTGCGGAGACGAAGAGATCTTCGGACCCGTGCTGGTGATAAAGCGCGTGAAAAACTATGAGGAAGGGGTTGCCATCATGAATGCGAACGAGTATGGCAACGGCTCCATCATCTACACGCAAAACGGCTATTACGCCAGGGACTTCGCATTCAAGACCCAGGCCGGCATGGTGGGCATCAACGTGGGCATCCCCGTTCCGGTCGGCATCTTCGGCTTCACCGGGCACAAGCACTCCTTCTTTGGGGATCTCCACGTCATGGGACGGGACGGCGTTCGCTTCTACACCGAGCAGAAAAACGTCACGACCACGTGGTTCAAAGAGGGCCTCACCGACTCTGCCGGGAAAGTGGACACCTGGGACGGGACGATTACCTCCCTGCCGGAAGAAAAGAAGTAACAGCAGGCCCAGTGGCACGCTCCATAAGTTGTCGCGTGCACGGCATTTCGATTCAGGAGGACGCTCATGTTGCGTCAATAAATAGCACCATTTTGGGTTGAACATGAGCAACGCAGCGGAATGATGCCCGTGGTATTTGTCGAGTTCATGGCTGGGGATTTTGCCTTATATCTGATTGTGTATTTCTGATACGGCCTGCATAGCCTGAACAACCCGGGAAATCTGAGGGAAGGGTCATTTTAAACATGGAGAAGTAAAATGAAGGGAAACCGTTGGGTCATCCTTATCGCAAGCTTATTCATGAATATATGCGTCGGTTCCGCCTATGCGTGGAGTGTTTTCCAGAAGCCGCTCATTAACTTGTTCGGGTGGTCGACCAGCTCAACAAATCTTGCATTTACCATTTCTCTAAGTACCGTCCCTATAGCAATGATCATCATGGGAGCAATTGCGGATAAAAAGGGACCACGGATAGTGGTTCTGATAGGCAGCATCATCTTTGGCGCGGGCATTATTCTCGCCGGCTTCACACAGTCGATCGTTATGCTTTACCTTACCTACGGTCTGTTGGGAGGGATCGGGATCGGCTGCGTATACGGGACCACGATTGCAAACTCCGTCAAGTGGTTTCCCGACAAGCGCGGGCTTGCATCGGGGCTCGTCGCGGCAGGCTTCGGCATCGGGGCCATTGTCCTGGCCCCCATTGCCGCCGCCCTCATCCAGTCTTTCGGCGTGCTCAAAACATTCAACATTTTGGGTTGCTTCTATTTGGTCGGAGGCGCCATTGCCGGCACGTTCGTCTACGCGCCTCCTCCAGGATACAAACCGGAGGGCTGGACGCCTCCAGTCGCATCTCCCGCCGCCCCGACGGTCAGCAGCGCGGACAGGAGTTGGAGGGAAATGCTCTCCGACCCCATTTTCTACGTGCTGTGGGCCATGTACACCTTTGGGTGCGTCTCCGGTCTCATGATCATCGGCCACGCCTCGCCAATCGGCCAGGAAATGGTCAAGCTTTCTGCCACAGCGTCGGCGCTGGCTCTTAGCTTCCTGGCAATCGCCAACACCGGCGGGCGTGTCTTCTGTGGCTGGCTGTCGGACAAGATCGGCCGCTACCAGTCGCTGCTGCTCATGTTTGTGCTCGCCGCCCTTACCATGTTCCTGATCGGGTTCACGCGCTCCTTCACGCCCTTTGTGATAGCACTCATGGCGGCGGGGCTGACCTTCGGCGGGTGGTTCGCCATTTTCCCCTCCATTTGCGCTGAAATGTTCGGTCCCAAGAACCTTGGGATGAACTACGGCATCCTTTTTACCGCGTATGGGCTTGCCGCCTTTATTGGCCCGCGGCTTGCCTCCGTCATCAAGGAAAGCAGCAATGGCGACTACACGTTGGCTTTCGTCATCGCCGGCGTTATGAGCGTTGCGGGAATCCTGCTGACCTTCGTCGCCATGTATCGCGCCAAAAGATTGGCTGCGGCTGCGGCTGCGCGGGCTGCGCAAATGGGAACGGCTGCATAATACCTGTCTGAATCCCATATTGGCAGAAAACCGAAAGAAAACTTTCTAGGCCTGGCGGGCTAATAAGCCCGCCAGGCAGCTTGCATCTGAATTTGCCTTTGTGTGATGGGGAACGCGGCCGGATAATACCACCGGCCGTCATTCTTCCCGTGAAAATTAGTACGGGAACAAAGGCAGGGCACTGAAGTTCATATGACGGGAAGCGGAGCGGGAGAGTACTCCCGCTCCGCAATATTCATAACTGCAGGAGGATCCGAATGCATCATTTTGTCGTTTACTGCTCGCCAAGCGGTTCCACCCGCAGGGTAGCCGGTGTGATTGCCGACAAGCTTGCGGACCTGGGTCTTGCTACCGGTGTATTTGATTTGGGGGAAAGCCGAGATCGTCAGGAGCTGGAAAAACTGTGCTCCGATCTGCCTTCACCACGGTGTCTGTGGATAGGCACGCCGGTCTATGTCGATCATATGGTCCCTCCGGTACAGAATTTTATCATGAGCCTGCCGAAGGATGGGGAGACTTATGCCGTTCCGTTCATAACCTGGGGTGGCGTAAACAGTGGGGTGGCTCTTGCTGAAATGGGAAGCAGCCTCATGGAAAAGGGGTCCACGCTGCTTGGGGCCGCAAAGGTCCTGGCCGTTCATTCATCCATGTGGGCATTGGAGCATCCTTTGGGCGAGGGACATCCCGATTCGGGGGATGACGCTGCCGTGCGAAAGCTGGTGGACGCCGTTCACGAAAAGCTCGCATCGGGGACAAAAGCGCCGTTGCCATTGAAGGTTCTCGACTACCAATCCGACGCAATAAAGGAAGCGGCTCGAAAGAAGAACATCGCCATGGCTAAAAAAGCCTATGCGAAGCTGGAAGCTGACGTTGAAAAATGCACCCAATGCGGTCAGTGCGCCGCAATGTGTCCGGCAGGAGCCATTACGCTGAACCCGTACCCCCAGTTTGCGGAGGAGTGTTTCATTTGCCTGAAATGCGTGCGGGAGTGTCCCGAAGGTGCTATCCCACAAGATATGGTAACCGCGGGAAAGCGCATCCTCGACATGGCCGCTGCCGTCAACGAGCCGCCTCGAACCGATATTTTCGTCTAGTGTCGTTGCATCTCATGGTTTAGTGGGCAAGGCACGGGTTCGTTCCGAAACATATGCTTTTGACCAGGTTAGCGGCAACCAGGTACATCCTCTCCCTGTGCTTCTCCGGAAGCCCGCCTCTTGCGAACGTTGAACTCCGTGCCGCACCATCCATGCCGGACAAATTGTGGCTGACGGGTCATTCGCCCGTACCTGAGCAATCTCGTTCGTGCTTGTAATCGGTTACCTTTGGCCTGCTGCTCGCCTGGAACCCGTGGGCTGCCTCTTTGCCCTCCTGCGCTGGAGGTCGATGGAGAAAACCGGGGAAAAATAACAGGTCGATAACGAGGCCCGTCCTTTTTTAATACGGCATCAAAAATAATCGCACAATGTACAACAGGAAGGGTGGGCGCGGCTTTGCGCCAACCAGGGCTGGGGAAAGGCGGTGGACAGGAGGGAGCTGTGCCCACCCACAAATTTTAATCCGGGAAACAATACACAACGCCAAAATTATTTGCGGATTGCGCGATGTGGGCTGGATGGATCGAAGCGCAACCCATCAAACTGGATGCATGCACACTGATGGGTGGTGCTTCGATCCATCCAGCTACCCTGAAATTACATTGCGCAATGATTTATGTCGTCGCGTAAAGATTGATTCAATACGGATCGACGAGAGCCTATGGCCAGGCATTCTCAAGGCCGGAAGAACGCCGGAAGCAGTCATTGTCACATGAGAAGCCTGTGATTACCGTTAAATGGATCGGGGTTGGATCGGAGCGGGCGGAACGAGTGCGTGGGGATCTTCGAAGAAGTGGAATTCACCGGGGTCGCGGAAGGGCGCGACGAATGGAGATTAGCCCATGCAGAAGAAGATGACACGTTTCCTGACGGCCGCTCTTGGCATTGCAGCTACCACTCTGGTCATTGCCGGATGCGCAACGATACAAAGAAGCAATGCCGTGGACAACGAGAAGCTGCTGGCTGCGGCGGGGTTTCACATGGAACTCGCCGACTCACCCGAAAAGAGAGCTCGGATAGAGGCGATGCCGCAGCGTGAGCTTGTGGTCCGAACGCGCGAGGGTAAACTGTATTGGACGTATGCGGATGTTGCGTTTTGCAATTGTATGTACACCGGGGATGAAGCGGCCTACCAACGATACCAGAATTTATCCGTAACCAAACAAATCGCCGAAACGCAGGAAAGAGCATCCATGAATTGGCAGGCATGGGGGCCGTGGGGACCATGGGGGGGACCGTGGTGGCCGTGGGGACCGTAAATGAGCCCTCGCCTGTGAACGCCAAACCGGAATCAGCGGATTACGATATTCGTCATTAGCAATTCAACCGGACGGAAATCCGCCTCTCTCGGCCGTGAGCGTCGAGAAGAAGAGGGGGCGGTTTGCAAACCGGCCGGTTCCTGCCACATCTTTCTTCATATTGTTGACAAGCCGCCATGGCCTTTGTAAGGTCCCGCCAAAGCGAAAACGACCGGTTCGTGTTCGCCGTTTGTCTTGAACTCTTACTGGAGGGCTTCGATATGAGCCGAATGTTCAGGTCCGGGTTGTTCCACGTTCTCATGCTTGGTCTGGCAATACCTATGATTTCGGCCTCGTCGGCCGTCGCCGGTGCAAGTCCTTCAGGAGCGGCGGCGGGTCGGGTGGAGCTGCCCGTTCGCATGGTAGTCATCTTCAGCAGCGGGGTCGGGTACTTCGAACACGGGGGAACGGTTCAGGGCAACGGCTCCGCCGAACTTCGCTTCAAAGCCGACCAGATCAACGACATTTTGAAATCCCTGGTCCTGGAGGACCTCGATGGGGGAAAAATCGGCACCATCGCTTACCCCTCCCAGGACCCCATCGACAAGACCCTCCGGAACTTCCAGGTGGATATCACCTCCAATCCGCCTCTTGCCGAGTTGCTCAACCAGCTTCGGGGGGCCCCGATTCTGGTCACGGTTCACGCGGAGCAGATCGAGGGTACCGTCCTGGGCCTGGAAAAACGCCGGAAGATTCTGGCGGGGCAAAATAACCAGGTAATGGACGAATGGGTGCTCAACATCATGTCCGGCGCAACGCTGCGATCGGTATTGCTCGACGAGGTGCAAAAGATCGAAATACGGCAGCCGGAACTGCAAGGGGAGCTCGAAAAGGCGCTTTCCGCCTTGGCGGAGGCCAGAAACCAGGACAAAAAGCCGGTGATCATCAACTTCCAGGGGGATGGAAACAGGCGGGTCCGCCTGCGCTACGTCATCGAGACCCCCATCTGGAAAACGAGCTACCGGCTGATCCTGCCGCAGAAAAAGGGAGCCAAGTCCAAGCTGCAGGGTTGGGCCATCGTCGAAAACCAGACCGACACCGACTGGAACGAGGTCCAGCTTTCGCTGGTCAGCGGACGCCCGATTTCCTTTATCGAAGATCTCTACAAGCCCATCTACGTTGCCAGGCCGGTGGTGGAACCCGAACTCTACAGAAGCCTGAGGCCGCAAAACTATGAAGGCGGGATCTCCATGCCCGCCCTCGCTGGCGCTCCCATGAAGGAAAAGAGACCGGCCAGCATGGAGCTAGGGGCGGACAAGACTCGATCCATGTTCAAGAAAGGACTGAACCTAGGCGAGGAAGATGCCGCCGCGCTGGCGCAGTTCGGTGCCGCCCGGCCCTTCGATGCGACATCCAGCGTGGTGTCCGCGGCATCCGCCGAGAAGCTGGGCGAGCTTTTTCAGTACACTGTGGGGAAAGCGTCCCTGCCCCGCCACCGGTCGGCGATGTTTCCCATATTGACGGAAGACGTGGCGGCCGAACGGGTGAGCATCTTCAATCCCGAGGTGATGCCCCGAAATCCTCTGCGGGGATTGCTCCTTCATAATTCGACCGACAAGCACATCATGCAGGGGCCGGTCACCGTGTTCGAGGGCGGCACCTACGCCGGCGACGCACAGATCGGGAACCTCACTCCGGGCCAGGACAGGCTTCTGAGCTACGCACTCGACCTGGAAGTGCAGGTCGATCCTACCCAAAACCGCCGGGAGAGCACCATCCAGACGGCAACCATCGTGAAGGGCGTTCTCAATTTGACCCGGAAAGATACCCTTTCCCAGGAATACGTGATCCAGAACAAATCCGATGCGGACCGGACCCTCATCATCGAACACCGCTTCCGCAAAGGCTGGAAGCTGGCCGGCGCGAAGCCGTTCGAGACCACCGAATCTCATTATCGTTTGAAGCAAACGGTCCCGCGCGGAAAAACCGAAAGCATGACGGTGGTTGAAGAGAATGTGCGAGGGGAATCCATTTCGATCCTTCCCGCCGATATCGGCCCCCTGGAATCTTACAGCCGCTCTGGTGAAATCCCGAAAGGAGTCCGGGAAAGCATTGCCAAGGCCGTCGAGTTCAAACGGGCGATGACCGATACGGAACGCCGGTTGCAGGAAAAACGCTCCGCCCTGGAAGATATCGACAAGGAGCAGAATCGAATCCGGGCCAACATGGGCACGGTGAATACTTCCAGCCAATATTACACAAGGCTGCTCGAAAAACTCAATTCCCAGGAAACGGAGATCGAGGCCGCTCAGGCCGAGGTCCGCTCCCTTGAAAAAAAGCTGAACGATCAAAGACAGGCGCTGGAAAACTACCTGGCAAACCTGTCCGTCTCGTGAGACGGCACCTCGATTCCGGGCTCGTTTTCCGACAAATTTTGGTTCGGCATCACAACTCCTTCAGGAGGGGATTGCCCGCGCGGAGTCGAAGTCATATATTAAAAACCTCTTGACCGGAAATGCGCCCAAGTCTTTACGGTAGCGTTTCCGGTTGCCGGCTTTTTGCTTTTTGTTTACTTCTTCCCGATCAACTGCTTATCGCTTTCCCATACCGCTAAGATATGTAGGGTGGGCACGGTCTTATCGTGCCCACCGTTCAACCGGGAAAACTTTAGACACAAAGAAGATCGCATCCACATAAATCTAAGCTATTTGTGCACCGTTATATATGAGATTTTGTGTAACAACCAATAGCTAATCTCTGCCCGACATATATCGACCCCGTTAAGATGCCGCCGGCAGCCGGAGAAAAGTACTATGCAAGACAATCCGATAAGAATCCTTCTTATAGAAGATGATGAGGATGATTACGTGCTGGTTGAGGATTTGCTTTCCGAGGCTCCTTCCTTGAAATACAAATTGGACTGGGCAAATAGCTATACTGCCGGCCTCGAAGCCGTATCCAGGTTTGAACACGATGTGTGCCTGCTTGATTTTCGTCTTGGTGGCCGAACGGGGTTGGAGCTTCTCCACGAAATAAAGAGAAACGGCTGCGAGGTGCCTATTATTTTCCTGACAGGCCGGGGCGGATACGAGGTGGATATCAAGGCGATGATGGCCGGAGCATCCGACTACCTGGTAAAAGGTCAAATGACCTCCGACCTGTTGGAACGGTCCATCCGTTATTCGATAGAGAGGTGCAACGCCGAAAAAGAACTCAGGCGACACCAGAACCACCTGGAAGAAATGGTAAGAGAAAGAACCTTTCAGTTGGAAACGGCCAATGAAAAACTCAGGCAGGAAAATACGGAACGCAGGCAGCTTATTTCTCAACTCCAGGACGCTCTCGCCAAGGTAAAAACGTTGAGCGGCCTGCTCCCCATATGCGCGTGGTGCAAGAAGATACGAGACGACCAGGGTTACTGGAACCATGTGGAGGCTTACATCGCCCAGCACACCAACGCCGACTTCACCCATGGAATCTGCCCGGATTGCGCCAAGCAGTTCAAGGGCGATCCCCCAACCCCGTGATATTTGAAAATCACGCCCCCCCGTACTCCATTTCTGATAAAGTCCTGACAGCAGGACCGACGCAGCAGCGCCCGGCTCCGCAATGAATCTTGCCCGGCAAGGAGATTTTTCAATGAGAAATGAGGCGGTGACCATCCCCGTCAGCGAGACCGAAAAAGTTTCCGGAATTCTCTCCATTCCGGATTCGGGCGCACCGGAGACCGGGGTCATCATTGCGCACGGCGCCGGAAACGACATGAACCAGCGCATGCTCCAATACCTGGCCGAAGGTCTTGCGGATGCCGGATACCCGGGCCTCCGGTTCAATTTCTTATACAGCGACAAGGGAAAGAAGGCCCCCGACACCCCTGCCCTGCTGACGCTTGCATGGGAAGGCGCTTTCCGATTTTTGGCGGCCCATCCCGATTTTCGGATAAAACACGTCATCACGGCAGGGAAATCGATGGGAGGGCGGATTGCATCCCAGATGATCGCAGAGGGAAAGCTGGCCGCCGAGCGGTTGATCTTCCTGGGATATCCCCTGCACCCGCCGGGGAAAAAGGACCGTATCCGGGACGCGCATCTTTATGGGATTCAAATCCCGATGCTCTTTTTCGCCGGGACAAGGGACCCGCTCTGTGACCTCGACCTGCTGAAGGGAGTCCTTTCGCGGTTGCAGGCCCCGTGGAAACTGGAGATCATCGAGGGGGGAGACCACTCCTTCAATGTCCCCAAGTCTTTTGCGACAGGCCAGGAGGCGGTCTTCAGGAAAATTCTGGATGAAACGCTTGGATGGCTGGAACGATAAAGCCCCCCCGAAAACCGGAAGCGCAGCGGACAAGCCCCGCTTCCCCATCATGACGTTCTGACAGTATTTTGTGCCTCTGTGAGATCAAGGGATGAAACTTTTGACCGTCTTTTCATCCAGCTTTTGCACAAGAGCCAGAACGAGCTGAAGCGTTTTATCGAAATCGTCCCTGTGAATCATCCCCGCGTGGCTGTGAATATGCCTGGCGGGAACGCCCAATACAATGGTGGGAACCCCTGTTCCATGGAGGTGAACCTGGCCGCCGTCCGTCGAGCCTCCCAGGCCCGCCGAATACTGCAGAGGGATGCCCCTCTCGGCGGCCGTATCGATGACAAAATTCCGGAATTTGAGGCTCGGGATCATCCTGGCTTCAAGGAGAACGAGCACAGGTCCCCCGCCAAGTTCGACGCTGGACTCCTCGGGCTTGATCCCCGGGACATCGCCGCAGATCTCCGTTTCCAAAATAATCGCCACATCGGGATCCACCAGGCCGGCACTGGTCTTGGCCCCGCGAAGCCCGACTTCCTCCATGCTCGTAGCCGCTCCGCAGAGTATATTGGGATGGGTATTTTGGGAGAAATGGATCATCGTTTCGATCATGACCCCCAGACCGACCCGGTCGTCAAAGGCCTTGGCCATGTAGACCTTTCCGTTCATCAAGGACTTAAACGAACTGTCGGGGACGACGGGATCGCCCAGGCGAACCCCCGCTTCCTCCAGGTCCGCTTTACATGTCGCGCCGATATCGATGTACATGTCTTTTTTTTCAACGACTTTGCTGCGCTCCTCCTGGGAGATCAGGTGGGGCGGCTTGGCCCCGATAACACCGGGCAAGTCGCCCTTGTAAGTCTTGACGATGACCCGCTGCCCCAGGAGCACCTGGTCGAACCAGCCTCCCAAAGGAAGGAACCTGATAAATCCTTCCAGAGTGATGTGGGTGACCATGAAGCCGATCTCATCCAGGTGGGCGGCCAGCATGACGCGAGGCCCCGCATCTCCATGCCGGCATGCAAGACTCCCTATGCCGTCCTGCTCCACTTTTCCCAGCGGTTCCAGGTAGCGCCGTACGAGATTCCGGATATCAACTTCATGACCCGGAACACCGTGTGCTTCCGTAAGCTCCTTTAACAGTTGCTCCGTGCGGTCCATAACAGCTTCCCTTCATTTCGGCTTCGAGACAACAACTCACAGTGAGAACCCGATTGTATCGCCCGCCACAACCGGGACGGAATTATTCCAATAATACAGGCCGGTTAAAACTCTCCCTTGCCGGCCATTCCTGCTGCAGGTCCGCTGACCTCCCGACACGCCGGTAAGCTTCAAACCGGCCCGTCTTGAGGCCGCGCACCATCCGGCCGCATTCATGACGGCGGCCATTTCAAATCGAAGTCGCTATTACAGCACATTCGCCTACGTTTCGGAAGCCCGGCGCATGGGGGCTTACTGGAAAATGGCCGGATTTAAATGAGAACCGCTGTAATTACTTAAGAAACCCCAAAACCATCGGAAGCTCACTCCCCATAAGCCGGTTTCCTATCCTGGCGCGTATCTTGCTACTTCGCCCACTAGACAAATCACGAATACCGCGGTTCATCTTCCACCGGGGTGAATCCACAGCGATGAAGATGATTTCGGCTCTGCTACCGGGTGTTTTCTTCTGCCTGGCCCTGATCGGACAAGGCCGGCCGGTGCTTGGCGCGGCGGAGGTCTGCCGGGTCTTTCCCTCGGATAACGTCTGGAACGCACCGGTAGACAAGCTCCCCATTGACCGGCAATCGGCGGCATACATCAATACCATAGGTGCCGGCGGCGGCCTCCACGCCGACTTCGGTTCCGGAGAATGGCCGCCGGAGTCCGGTGCTCCTATCGGCATTCCGTACGTAACCGTCTCGGGCACGCAGCCGAAAGTGCAGGTGAGTTTCGATTACGACGACGAAAGCGATCCCGGCCCGTATCCGATCCCGGCGGATGCTCCCATCGAAGGCGGATCCCAAAGCGACGGGGACAGGCACGTTTTGGTAATCGACAATGACAACTGCATCCTCTACGAACTCTACTATTCCTTTCCCCAAGTCGATGGATCGTGGCAGGCGGGAAGCGGAGCGATTTTCGACCTGAAATCCAACCGGCTCCGGCCTTCCGGGTGGACCTCGGCAGACGCCGCCGGCCTGCCGATCTTTCCCGGCCTTGTGCGATATGACGAGGTCGCATCGGGAGAAATCCGCCATGCCCTGCGCTTTACCGCCCCCCAGACCCGAAAAGCCTTTGTCTGGCCGGCACGTCATTACGCCTCCAGCCTCACGGGTGCGCAATACCCGCCGATGGGACAGCGATTTCGCCTGAAAGCCGCATTCGACGTCTCCGGGTTTTCAACGCAAGCCCGTGTGATTCTTCTCGCCCTGAAACGTTACGGCATGATCCTGGCCGATAACGGCTCGTCCTGGTACATCTCGGGCGCACCGGACCCGCGCTGGGACAACGATGTTCTCCATGAGCTGAACCAGGTTCACGGGTCCGATTTCGAAGCGGTGGACGCAGCCTCGCTGATGGTCGATCCGGAATCAGGAAAAGCGAAATCTCAGGGAATCTTTAATCTTCCTTTATACTTACTGTTAGGCTTCTGAAGCCGCACAGAAAGAAGGTGGATCATGATCGTAAAGAGAATGGATTCAAAACAGGCGGAACTCGAAGAACTTTCATCGCTATTGAAAGAAAAATTGAGTCCCAAACAGAGGTTTCTTATAGAGCGAGAGGCAAGAGCAATCCAGGCCGGAACCCTTGGCGAAAAGGATTCAGCCTATTACATCGATTACTATTTTGAGGAATCCAAAAACTGGGCTGTAATTCACGACCTGCGATTGGAGCATGAAGGCAAGGTGGCTCAAATCGATCACATTTTGGTAAACCGCCTTTTCCATATCTTCGTTTTAGAATCCAAAAATTACTCCTACGGAATAAAAATCACCTCTCATGGCGAATTCGAATCTTATAGTGGAAAACAGAGTTTCGGAATTCCATCCCCCATCGAACAAAACAAACGGCATGTTCACTTTTTGGAACACTTTCTTAAAGAAATGCAAATCCTTCCAAAGAGATTGGGAATTTCAATCAGGCCGAAGTTTCACAGTCTCATCCTGATATCTCCGAAATGCCGGATATCGCGGCCTAGTGGGAATAAATTTGATACGGACTCGATAATAAAAGCGGATGCGTTGCAGACAACGATAATGGAAAAGCTCGACCAAAACAGCCGAGTGACCGACTTGGCATCCCTGGGGAAACTCTTCTCGCTGGCGGCAATTGAAGAAGTTGCCACCAAGTTGGCATCCTTCCACCGGCCGATCAAAAGAGACTTCAGAGCCCAATTCGGGTTGCCTGAAAAGCATCCTCCCAAGCCGGAAAGTGCCGATCTCTCCAAAAAGCCGGCAGCCCGCCGAGAGAACGGCTCCAATTATTTCTGCGCCCATTGCAAGCAAACGATATCTGCCAACGTGGCCAAGTTCTGCTGGCAGAACAGCTCCAAATTCGGCGGGAGAGCTTACTGCATCCAGTGCCAAAAATCCGTAGGTTGAGCCTGTTCACAGGTTCTTGCAGCGGTGAAGGATGCCGTCTCGGAGGCGTAGGCAATTGGCGTATGGGAATTGTAAAAAGATTGTCACGCCGACGTCATGAAAGCCCTTTTGAAAAGGAGTAGGGAAGAAGCCGTCTAAGCAAAGTCTTCCGAAGGGAAATTTGCTGCCCCGATTTCGAGGGAACCAGAAAACCCGGACATGAGTCTCAGACACATGGCCGGGTTTTTTTATTGGGCGTGACGGCGCGGGGAGTTTTGCCCGGACGCATCACGGAACCGGAAATAACGCACAGATAAAGCCAAACCTATCGAGAGATGGGGACGGAAAGCCACGGGTCCGAACGCAAGGATAGCCGGGTTGCCTGAGATTGAGGAGGGCAAGCCCGGTTTTTGGCTTTTGGAGCGACCGGCATTCGTTCCGCTAAGGCGACGACCGCTCAACAAAGGCCGACAAAACCGTTCACTATATTGGGAAATTCAACGTAACAGGCAGCTCTGAAAAAACAAGACAAGAAGGGAGAACATGAAATGAAAAGAGTAGCTGCGGCAATCATTGCAGTGGCGGCCATGGTGCTTCTGATGTCGGCGCCACGGGCGGCACGCGCAGACATCGCCATGACCGGTTCCATCGTTTATTGGAACCAGTACGGCCAAACCGGAAGCCAGACTGCAACTCCGGGGACCGGTTCCGCTTATATCCAGGCCATCGACATGACCAGGGGAAGCGGGTTGGGGGCCAATGCAGGGAGCAACTCCCTTAACTCCAAGGGCTGGACGAGCGAGGCGACCGACTACGTGGAGTTCGGCTTCACCGTCAGCCAGGGCTATGAGGCGCTTCTTGACAAGCTCTACTTTGCAACGAAGGTGAGCAGCACCGGACCGACTTCTCTGATCATCAAAACCTCCGCGGACGGTTTTGCCTCCACCTTCAACACCATCGCGCAGGTCAATGACGGCAGTACTTACACCAACAAAGCCATTGACCTCAGCGGCCTCGGTCCGATAGCGGGGGGTACCACCTTCACTATTCGCTTTTACGGAGACGGCGCTTCGAGCGCGAACGGCACCATGAGGATTTGCGACTATTACGACGGCGGTTATTACTATGATTCGATTACCGGCATCGTGACGGCTCAGGCCAGCCCTGCCCCGCTGCCCGGCGCCGTCTGGCTGCTGGGTTCCGGCATCGTCGGACTTCTGGGTTTCAGAAAAAAGTTTGCACTGTAGGCGTCTAGCTCGACGGCGCCGTCCCCGGAAGATGGACACCGGCACAACATCGGTATCCATGTTCTACGATTCGATGAAGACACCCCGGGCGGAGGTAAGATTTCGCCGGGGGTGTCGTTTTCCACGCTTCCATATCGGAGGATTGCCATGCATGCCGCCAGGCGGCTCTTTACGGCCCACTTTAAAACTCTTTTCATCGCTTTCACCATCATGGTGTTCGGACTTACGGCCGGAGCCGTCCCCGGTTTCGCCGCCCCCTCGAACATTACCATCTTCCACGTCAACGACACCCACGCCCGCGTTACTCCGCACAAGATGATCATTCCGACCCACGGATCGACATCGGGCGGATTCGAAGCTGTGGGCGGCGCGGCATACCTGGCATCGGAAATGCTGCGGTTGGTCGCAGCCCACCCCGATGCGATCGTGATCGATGCGGGCGATATCTCCGAAGGCAATCCCATCGGCGATATGAACGGCAACGGCACGATGACGCAGTTTTACACGCTGCTGTCCAGCAAATTGAAATTGACGGCACAGCGCGGCGGCCGCGGCATGGACGCGGTGGTGGTAGGAAACCACGACGTCCGGGATATCCATTATGTCAACAACCTCACCACGCTTCAGAATTCCGGCGTCCCGGTGATTTCGGTAAACGTCCGGGATAAAAATACCCATCAGCCTTATTTCGCCCCCTACACCATCGTCGACATCGAAGGTCTTAAGGTCGGCATCCTCGGCTACACCACGGAGGCGTCCGAAGTCGGTGCATCGCTTGCCGACACCCTGGAAGTGGCCGCCTGTGACTGGAAGAGCACCAACAGCACCAAGATCCACCTGGCCGACTACGTGAACGAACTGCGAAACAACCAGGGGTGCAGCCTGGTCATCCTCGTGGCGCACGTCGGCCACAGCGGCCTGGTGGACCCGGATGCGCCGCTGCTTGTAGACGACGGGACCGCAAAACTCCCTGAGGTAGCCGTTACGGGGCACTGGCATACCTGGGCCGAAACCGTCTGGCAGCCGGAGATGCTGAACAACAAGACCATATTCACCGAAGCCGGCAGTTACATGAAATACATCGGCGAACTGCAGGTAACCGGCACGGGAGCCTACGTCAGTTCGGTCCAGCACGTCATCCGCGACGCGGACATCGTTCCCGATCCGGACGTGCAGGTGCTGATCGATAACCTGACCGTCCAATACAACGCCGCCCACCCCGACCACCCGGCCGATGAACTCATCGGTTATACCGCCGACGACCTCATGCTGGATAACCTGATGCGGTGGTGGTCGGCGGAAGAGTATCCCTGGAGCGGCAACAACAGCGCCGGCCAGTGGATTTGCGACGCCATGCGGTGGAAGGCCGCCGAACTTTTCGGCCAGTGCGACCTTGCGTTTGAAACCGGCGGAGGCGTTCGCGCCGACATTCCGGCCGGCCCGGTCACCTACACGCAGATCTATGAGACTTTCCCCTGGAACGACGACACGTTTTATCGCATCAACATGACGGGCCAGGAAATCGTCAACTTCCTGAAAAGGGTCGACATGGACGCCGGTTTTTCGAGCGCCCTCGACGTGACGGCAATCGACGGAGTGCCGACTTCCGTAAAGTTCGACGGCCAGCCGATCGATTTGAACCACACTTACACGGTAGCCATCAACAACTACATGTATGCGCACCCGCCGACCGGATGGACGTGGTCGGACACCCGGCCGCTCACCTCAACCGTACTCTGCCGTGAAGGAATCGTGGACTACATGCGGCAGTTCACGGCCTCCAACCCCTACCATGTCGGCGGCCAGCGTTATCACCTGAATACCGAATTTTCCGGCGGTTTCCGCGCCGTCGTTACGATGATGAACGACAACGACACCAAGCCCACCTATGAGGACGCATTCATCCGGCTTCTCAGCGCCACCCCCGAGACCCTGGCGCGCCGCGGCACCCACCAGGTCCCGGCGGACCTCGTAAACGCCGACGGCACCATCAATTCCGCAAACCGCCTTTCGGAACAGGAACTCTACCGCAGCTACCTGGGCTTCAGACGCGGCGCCCTCCAGCCGGGCGACATCCTGGAAGTGTGGGGCAAGGGGAGCTTCTACGGCGGCAATCCCGAATTCGTGGACCAGGAAGGCATCTATGCCGACGGTGTGGAATTCAAAATCGTCGGGCACGACGAAAGCCTGGCAAAGCCCGTCTTCATGTCGTCGATAGACGCGTTGTGGAATGATACGTACAAGAACCACTACGTGCAATTTCTTGCCAGGAAGACCGGCGCCAATACGGTCGTCGACCAGAACGGCACGTCGGTAACGATCATGGACGCAACCGGCTATGCGTCAAAGAGCTTGCCGGGCGCCGCCGGCGACATCCTCATGATTTCCGGCGTTCCCACCATGGAAAGCTACGGACTGCGGTTTCGCTGTAACAATGCCGCGGTTACCACCAGCGCTCTGCCGTCGGCCGGAGGCCCGTCCTCACGGGTCGATCCCATACCCGCGGGGACCGTTTCGTCAACGCTCAACCTGAGCGCCACCGCTGCGGTCGGCTCCTCCATATACTTGCTGACCCCGGCCGCCGACTCGTATGTCGGAAGCGGCAGGCCGACCTACAATTACGGGACGAGCACCACCCTTTACATCCAAAGCAGCAGCACGAGCACATACGGAAATGAGCGCGCCTGGCTCAAATTCGACCTCTCCGGCATCCCCGCCGGTTCGACCATCACCAGCGCGGTCCTGCAGCTCTACAACTGGGGGTCGGCGGGCGCTTCGCTGCAAACGGAAGTACGCGGCTGCAGCACCGACACCTGGACGGAAACCGGCATTACCTGGAACAACCAGCCCGCTTTCGGAAGCCAGCTTTCCACCCAGTCACTGGCGGCGGGAGCCTACTACGTCTGGTATTACTGGGACGTGACCCCTTTTGTGCAAAGCGAGTGGGCCGGCGACAAGCTGGTCTCCCTGGTTGCAAAAGCCGTGACCGAAGGCGCCTCCGATGCCACCGCCCCCTGCTACCGGTTCGATTCCAAGGAGTATTCGAGCACCAGGCCAGCACTCAAGGTGACCACATCGGCAAGTTCGGCCACAATGGCGCAGGTCCAGTTTTTCTACCGCTATTCGACCGACAACGCGAACTGGGGAACATGGACGTCGTACGATACGGTAACGACCGCGCCCTACGCGACAACTTTTAACTTCCCCCGGGGGGAGGGTTACTATGAGTTCTACAGCCGGGCAACCGACAGCGAGAACAACGTCGAACCCGCCCCGGCGACAGCCCAGGCCTTCACGCACTACACCGCCATCCCAGCATATTACCCGACCCTCTCGCTTGACGGGCTCTACCAGAGCTACGACGGCCAGCCCAAGCCCGTCACCGTGACGACGATTCCCGGCGGTCTCGCCACTTCCGTCACCTATAACGGTTCTTCCACGGTACCGGCCTCCGCCGGGACATATGCCGTGACCGCAACGATCACCGATCCCAACTACCAGGGGAGCCTGTCCGGCACCCTTACGATTGCCAAGTCAACCGCGACGATCACCTTTGGGAACCTCAATTCCACGTACGACGGCCAGCCCAAGCCCGTCACCGTAACGACGACTCCCGGCGGTCTCGCCGCTTCCGTCACCTATGACGGGTCTTCCACGGCACCGGCTTCCGCCGGAACGTATGCCGTGACTGCAACGATCAGCGACCCCAACTACCAGGGGAGCCAGTCCGACATCCTCACGATTGCCAAGGCAACCGCGGAGATCGGCTTTGGGAACCTCGATTTCACGTACGACGGTCAGCCCAAACCCGTTACCGTAACGACGACTCCCTCCGGAATTCTCTTTTCCGTGACTTATGACGGATCCCTGGCTCCTCCATCGGCGGTGGGGAACTATTCCGTAGCGGCCACCATAAACGATCCGAACTACATGGGGGCCGCCTACGGGACCATGACCATAGCTGCCGCGGCGACCAACGACGTGCCGGCGCTGGGTCTTTTCGGCTTTATCGTCGCGGCGGTCTGCCTGGGAGGCTTCCTGGTAGTGAGGAGGAAGCGTTTTCCTAACCCCGGATCGCATTCAAGCTGATATTGAAGGGATACTTTAAGAGCGTGGGGGCGTTTCGCCCCCACCTGGGTGCGGGGGGGAAGCATTTCCCCCCGCTTTTTTGGGAAGAACTCAACACTTTATTGAAAAGTGGTCTGAACCATTTGAAAGGTGGCGGATCGATGCAGTCTTCTTGTAAAGTAACTGCCTGCATGATAAAAAAATAGTGAGGAAATCTGGAAGATTTTTTGGAAACGTAGCGGAAATCAGCGGCAGGGGCAATTCGATTCGAATCCGGTTCCCGAGTCATTTTCCGGGCTTGGGCGGCTTCCCGGAAGACCGCGCCGGATCGCCTGCCAGGCGAATGTAGAGTATAAAGCCGTACCGAGGGGTCCGAATCCCTCTTTTTCCGCCGCCCCAGTCAACCGGAGCCCGGATCTGATGCATCAGATTGCGGGCCTTTGTATTTTTGGACGGATATGAGTTCCATCACTTCACCCACCGGGGAACATGACGATCCCGACTCGACCCGCCTGTTCCGGCGTCGCTCCTTTGCGCTTTTCTGGTGTTCCAGGCTGTTTTCGACCCTGTCCTTCCAGATCTGTTCGGTGGCCGTGGGCTGGCAGGTGTACGCCCTTACGGGGAGTGCCTTCGCCCTGGGCATGGTGGGGCTGGCCCAGTTCGTGCCTATGGCCGTGCTGACCCTGGCCGCCGGGCACGCCGCCGACCGCTACGACAGGAGGTCCATCATCCGCATCTGCCAGGCCGTCGAGGCAGGCGCCGCGGCCATGCTGGCCCTGGGAAGCTTCGAGGGCTGGCTCAACACCACCCACATATTTATCGCCGCGGGGGCCATAGGTGCGGCCCGCAGTTTCGAATCCCCGACACTCCTGGCGCTCCTGCCGGGGCTCATTCCGCCGCAGCTCCTTCCGCGGGCGGCGGCCCTTTCCTCGTCCGCCAACCAGACGGCCCGGATCATCGGCCCGGCCCTGGGCGGGCTCCTGTATGCCGCCGGCCCCACCGCCCCTTACCTGGTTGCGGCCTTTCTCTATCTTTCGGCCGGAGCCATGATCTCGCTCATCCGGCTGGAACGGGTGCCGCCCCCCATGGAATCGAGAGGGTTCCGGTCGGTTTTTTCCGGCATCTCCTTCATACGGAAAAGACCGGCGGTGCTCGGGGCGATTTCGCTCGACCTTTTCGCCGTCCTGCTCGGCGGGGCCACGGCGCTGCTGCCCATTTACGCCAAGGACATCCTGGGCACGGAGGCCCTGGGCCTGGGCATTCTGCGTTCCGGACCGGCCCTGGGCGCCCTTTGCATGTCCCTCTTTCTGGGAAACCACTCGCTCGACCGCCGGGTCGGCATGAACATGTTCGCCGGGGTGATCGTGTTCGGCCTGGCCACGGTGGTCTTTGCCGTGTCCAGGAATTTCTACCTTTCCGTGGCGGCGCTCGCCGTCATGGGAGCCGCCGACGTCATCAGCGTGGTGGTGCGCACCACCCTGGTCCAGATCGCCACTCCCGACCATATGCGCGGGCGGGTCAGCGCCATCAACTTTCTGTTTGTCGGAACGTCCAATCAACTGGGGGAGTTCGAATCCGGCGTCACGGCCTCCCTTTTCGGGGTGGTCCCCGCGGCGGTGATCGGCGGGGTGGGCACGGTCTGCGTGGCGCTTTTGTGGATGCTGATTTTCCCGGAACTTCGAAACATCGATTCCTTCGAAGGGATGGAGACCTGAGCGACATAATGCAAAAGCCCGCATTCCGAAGGCTACCGGAGATGCGGGCTTTTCTTTTTTATCGTTCGGAACCGGTTCCGCGGCCTGCAGGAATCAGGCGTAGAGCCCCTTGATGTTCCGGTGCAGTTCCTTCGTCTTTTCCATCCTGGCCCGGTCGCGGTCGCGGCCGATTGCGTCCAGTTCCTTTTCGAGCGGCAGCAGTTCGGGGTCGTCGAACCGCTTGCCCTCCCGGTGAGCGTCGATCATGATGCGATAGATCTCGATCATGCGGCCGATCATGTCCACCGAGTATTCCCGGCCCTGGACTTTGAGCGTTTGCAGCCCCAGGTCCATGTAATCCCAGAATTCCCGGCCGTTGATGACGAACGCCACGTTGGGGCGGGCG
>LUZZ01000121.1 GCA_001603845.1 Syntrophobacterales bacterium Delta_01
ACTTCTGGTAATTCTCGCTCAGATCGATCAGCCTGTCCACCGCCTTCTGGTGGATGTAGCGCGTGATGTCGTGATACGTGCGGCACTTGTCGGGCCGGAAGTCGTCGCTTCGGGTGTCGATCAGGTTGAGCGGGCTGATCTTCTTGAGAAGCCTCTTCATGAGCCGGTATTCGTAGGTTTCCTCGAAAACCTCCTGCTCGGTCAGCTCGAAATTGCTGAGTTCGCGCACCGTGCCCCGGTAGACGGCGTTCTGGCCGGCGTCCAGGGTGATTTCGTCCCCGGTGTGGAGCACGCTCGTGGCGATCCCGGTGTCCACGATGGCGGGCACCCGGTATTCGCGGGCGATGGTGGCCATGTGCCCGGTGGGGGAACCGATGTCGGTGATGATGCCGCTCACCTTCCGCATCACCCGCGAGTACTTGGGGGAGGTGTGCTGCGCCACCAGGATGGCCCCGAACGGAAAATCCCTCAGGTCGTCCACGTTCCGGGAAACATACACCTTCCCGGACGCCACGCCCCGCTGCACCACCTTGCCCAGGCCGGAGAAGACCACCTCGGCCGAACGGGTCGCCAGCTCGATCTTGGGCTGGGCGACGGGGATCGTCGGTTTAACGTTAACACCCCTGGATTGCAGAATCCAGAGGTTGCCCGTCTTGTCGAACGCCCACTCCACGTCCTGGGGCCGTTTGTAGTAGCGTTCGATGCTCATGGCGGCGCGGGCCAGCGTTTCCAGCTTTTCGGGACTCAGGCAGGCGGCTTCCTGGAGGTGTTCCGGGACGGGAACCAGCTCCGTGCCGATGTTCCCCGCGGGCACGATCATGTGCGATTTGGAGGCGATTTCCGTGGAAATCAGGGCGTGGGGCGTCGAACGGTCGAGCACGAAGGTGTCCGATTCGGCGATGCCCTGCACCACGGCGGGCCCCAGCCCCCAGGCGCCGTTGACCACCATGACTTCCTTTTCCAGGGGAAGCGGGGCATACGTGTACATCGCACCGCTCACCTCGGCGTCCACCAGCACCTGGCAAATCACCGCCATGGCCATTTCGCTGTCCCGGTAGCCCCGGTTCATCCGGTACTGCCAGGCCACGGGAGTGTAGGCGCTGGCCACCACCTGCAGGTAGGCCTCGAAGATGTTCTCCCGCGTGACGTTCAGCACGCTTTCGTACTGGCCGGCGAAACTGATGCCCGTATCCTCGCCCCAGGCGCTGCTCCTGACCGCGAAACGCAGGTCGCCTCCCCGGTTTTTCCCGGCAAGGATGTCGATCATGGCGTGGACGTTGGACCAGATGTTCTTGGGAAACCGCGCCCGGAGGATGCGCTCGCGCATCTGCGTGCAGGCGGCTTCGAACTCCTCCTCGCTCCGGTTTTGCCACCGCGCGGGGGCGTCCAGGATGAACTCCATGAGCTGGTTGTACTCCATGAAGTCGAAGAACGCCTTGGTGGTGATCACGAACCCGTCCGGGGTGGGCAGCCCCAGCACGTTTTTCATGGTGCCCATGCGGGCGAACTTGCCCCCGGCTTCGTCTTCCTGCTCGTCGGCCAGGTCTTCGAGCAAAATGGTGGTCCGGGTGGCGGGGAAGGCCGGCCGGCCGGCCAGTTCTTCGTTGATCTCGTGCTGGATGCGCTCGAAGGCCACGAACAAATCGACGTTGTCCGTCTGGGTGAGGATGCTGAGGTCGGATACCAGCTTGAAGACGGAGTCGCTTATCTTCTCGCAGACGTCCAGGATATACTGGCTGTCGAACACGTAGTCGCCCCCGAGCTTGTCGCCCATGTCGGCCATAAGCTCCAGGACGCGGTTGTTGCGGTCCAGGATGCTCTTGAACTTCTTGAAGAGCACGGAAAAAGGTATCGGCGGCTTCAAGGGGTGCAGGAAAGAGAAAAGCCCCCTTACCGCTCCCGTAAAATTCATCGCTTTACGCTCCTGACACCGGTTTGCCCCGGCATCTTTAACCGCGCGGGGGAAAGCTTCCGGGGCTGTTGCCCAAAACCAAAATTTCAGTAGGAAGCCGCCAAAAAAGTACGAACTACTCCCCTCCCTTGGCGGGAGGGGATGGGGGGGGTCGTCAGTGCCCGGAAATACGACACCCTCCCCTAACCCCTCCCATCGCAGGGAGGGGGATTTTTGTTCGTTCCACTATTGATGAACCTTAATATCTTCTTAGGCAACAGCCCCTTCCCCGCCCCCCCGGATCAATGGCGGCCCGTAACCTCTTACTTAACAACCAGTAAGCCCCTTCCCCACATCCTCGGATCAATGCTGTTGACTTTAGGGACGACGCTCCATGAACTCCCCTCCCTTTGCGGGAGGGGCAGGGGGAGGAGTATAAATCCAGCAACATTGCCCCCCGGATTCGGCCGCACGCGCAAGCGCATGTGCGCCGGGCACCCGGTGTGGGGGCGAAGCGCCCCCACTCGTTTCGAGACCATTATGAACCCAACCCCGCATGAGTCCCTCCGGCCGGTCCCCGGGACGGTGCGTTAGTGAGCGCCCTTGCTCTGGAACACGAGCCCCACTCCCAGGCCGGCGATCAGCGCGATGAGGGTGGACAGGATCCCGTAGAGCGCCGAACGCTTGAAGGCCAGGTTCGCCAGCATCGCGGGAAGCCCCACCATGCGGGCGTCGACGTCGGCGCCCATTCGCTTCGTGATCTTGCCGTCTTTCAGCACGGCCATTTCGAGCCGGTACGGGCCGGGGCTCAGCTTGGCGGGCACCGGTATCTGCGCCGTAAAAGTCTTGAAGCCGTCTCCGGCGGGCTTGTAGGAAACGTTTCCCACCATCTCGCGGTAGAGCCCTTCATGTTTTTTCAATTTCAGGAACTCGTCGAAGACATCGTCCCCGTTCGAGCCGTTGCACTCGATTTCCGCCTCGTGGCGGATGCCGGCAAGGCCCAGCGTGCCGGCGTCGCTGCTCGATCCTCCATTCCGGTCGCCGATGCCGGTACAGGAGCTTATCAGGCAGACCCCCGGCACCTTTTTGATCACCAGGGAATCGAGGTTCATCCACATGACCCCGAACACCTTGCCCTTATGCTTCATGGGCACTTCGCATTCCTGGCCCACGAACCGCAGCACCACGTCGCTGTCCTGCGGGATGGTGCCGGTGGCGGTGAGGGTCGCTCCGTCGAAAAAAGTACCCATCTCGATGGTTTTGGGCGAAACGTTCAAGCTCGGCGCGTCCGCGGCGAACACCGCGCACGAGCAGGCAAGGCAGATCGTTACGGCAAGCAGAACTGTCGCGGTCTTCATCAGTGTCCTCCGACATAGGCTACCAGCACGTCCGGCCGGGCAAGCAGTTGGTAGAGCATCTTTCCCATGACGGCCAGCACCAGGCAGGCCAGGAGGATCTTGAGCTGGTCGCCCTTGAGCTTCTTGCCGACCTTGGCCCCCAACTGGGCGCCCACCGAAGAACCGATGAGCAGCAGCAGGGCCAGGATGAAATCCACCGTGTGGTTTTCCCATGCCTGCATGATGGTGACGTTCATGCAGGTGAACAAAATCTGGAAAAGGCTGGTGCCCACCACCACGTGCATGGGCATGCGCAGCAGGTAGACCATCACGGGCACCATGATGAAGCCGCCCCCCACGCCCATGATCGCCGCCAGGACGCCCACCAGCACCCCCAGGATGAGGGGCATGAGCAGGGAGAGGCGGACTCCCGATCTCTTGAATTCCATCTGCCAGGGCAGTCTCTGCATGACGCGCGCGTAGACGGACTCCCGCGGCTTTGCAGCGGTGGGGCCCTTGCTGCTTTTGCGCAGCGACTGGAGCGATTCGACGAACATGTAGCCGCCGATCACCCCCAGCATGACCACGTAGGTGACGGTGATCAGGAAGTCGGCGTTGCCGAGCGCCCGGAGTATCTTGATAACCTGCACGCCCAGGGTCCCCCCCACCACCCCGCCCAGCAGCAGGATCAGCCCCATCTTGAAATCCACGTTGCCCAGGCGGAAATGGGCCAGCGTCCCCGAAGTGGAGGCGCCGACGATCTGGTTGGAGTCCGAAGCCGCTGCAACGGTTGGCGGGATGCCAAGCATGATCAGCAGAGGAGTCATCAGGAAGCCGCCGCCGACACCGAAAATACCCGACAGCAGGCCGACCGCTCCACCGAGGGAAAGGATGGCCAGCAGGTTCACGCTGTTGCCGGCGATTGGCAGGTAGAGATGCAGTGGAATGCTCATTTCGACTTACCTCTCGTGCTTTGAAGGATTGGTTGTTTTCTGAGGCTGACCACCTCCACCCGGCACGTGCTCCGGTGCCGCAGTCTGCGGATGAACGCGGACTGCCTGTCCAGGTAACGGCTGTCGCCCCCCGGGGATTCGACGACCAGCAGGGTTATCCGGTTCTGGTCGATGAACCGTATGACCTCTTCTTCGTATCTTCCTTCCGAGATGAAATAATCCACCCGGATGTTGTCCGATTTGGCGGCCTCGATAAGCAGCTCCAGGCGCTCCCTGGTGCCCGCCGCCTGCATGTGGACCCGGCGCTCCGCCGCCGGGTCGCCCTCCAGCGGGTCGGCGCCGGACGGCGGCGTGACCAGCAGGACGTAAATCTTCGCGTCTATCCTTTTTGCCAGAGAGATGGCCCTGGACCATGCCTCCCATGCACCACGGCCACCATCCATGCTTACCAGTATCTTTTCCATGGGATCACCTCTCGGGAGAGAGGCTAAGGGCAAATACCGGGCCATTATTGCAAGATCTTGGAATGACGGACTTTTCCTGGCGTGTTTGAGATTTTATAATGAGGAAGGCCGGTTTTTGCGTTTCATAATGAAATGCTTGTAAAAAAACTGATTCTCATCTATTCCATTCTGGAACGCCCAGGTTTGGCGGCTTGTGAAACAACCAACAGGCGGGAATAAATTATGAGTCCGTTCCGTTTCTGGCGTTTGCCATTCGGCGGGCAGGGCCCGTTCAAGCTGTTCAGCTCCATCAAGGGGCAGATATTCATCGTGTTCGCCCTGACCTTCTTTTCGGTGTTCGCTCTGATGATGGTAAACCTGTGGAGCCTTTCGACCGTGAAGACCCGGCTCGGGCTGGGGGACCGTTACTACGAGCTCTTAAACGACGTGCTCGAAGCGCGACGGTTCGAAAAAAACTACCTCCTGTACCATGACGGTGAAAGCCTGCGCGAGGGCACCGCCTACCTCAAAAAAATCGACGCCCTGGCTTCGGAACTCTCGGCGGACATGGTCCGAATCACCGGCCCGGAGACTTTTAAGTCGTTCGTTTCCAACCTCAAGGCCTACGAGCAGGTGATGGCCGACTACGAAGCGAGCCGCAGCCGGCCGCCGGAACAGCCGCAGATACGCCAGCAGGGGAAGGCCCTGGTGGACCACGCCGAACAGTTCCTGGCCATCAAGCAGCAGCGCATCGAAAAGGCGCTCCTCCAGACCTCCACCGTCCCGTTCGCCTTCATGGCGGTTTTCGGCATCCTGATGGTCCTGGTGATCAAACTGATCTCCGCCGGGCTGCTCCGCCCGCTGGGGGTGCTCCAGGCCACCACGCAGCGCGTGGCCAAGGGCGACTACAGCCCCACCCGCTACCAGGGACTGCACACCGACGAGATGTTCGGGCTCATCCAGGCCTTCAACCGGATGGCCGAGGAACTGGAATCCAACCAGGAACACCTCCTCCAGGCGCGGAAGATCGCCGCCCTGGGCACTTTCACCGCGGGCATCGCCCACGAACTCAACAACCCGCTCAACAATATCTCGCTGACCGCCGAGACCCTCATGGAAGAATACCGGGAAAAGCTGGACCCCGACGCCGCGGAGCTTATCAACGACATCCTGTTCCAGGCCGAAAGGGCGGGGGACATCGTGAGCAACCTGTTGAATTTCTCGCGTACCGACAAGCCGGCCTTCGAAACCCTGGACGTAAAAGAAATGGTCCGCAGCACGGTGGCCCTGGTCAAAAACCAGATCATGCTGGGGGGCATCAGGCTCGAACTGGACCTTCCCGAAGGGCTCCCGCCCATACACGGGCACCTTCGCCAGCTCCAGCACGTGTTCATGAACCTGCTGCAAAACGCCATCCAGGCCATGCCCGACGGGGGCGAGATCGGAATAAGCGCCCGCGCTTCCGGGCCGGACTTCATACGCTTCGATATCCGGGACTCTGGAGTGGGGATACAGCCCGAACTGCTGCAGCACATCTTCGAGCCCTTCTTCACCACCAAGAGCGTGGGGCGGGGAACGGGCCTGGGCCTGGCCGTCGGCTATTCCATCGTGAAAAGGCACGGCGGGCGCATCGATGTCAGCAGCGAGCCGGGCAAAGGCACCGTGTTCTCGGTTTTCCTGCCGGTTGCGCGGGAGGAGGAAAGCACGGGACACGATTCGCAAGAGAGGGAAAATGCGACAACGACTGGCGATCGTCGATGATGAAGTCATCGTGTGCCGCCGCCTGAGCCAGGCCTTGACCAGGGAAGGCTACGAGGTGGAGGCGTTCACGACGGGAAAGTCCTTCCTCGACCGGATGCAGGAACAGCCCTTCGACCTGGTGTTTTGCGACCTCCGGCTCCCGGACGCCAACGGGATGGAGATCCTGGGCAAAATCAAGGCGGGCGGCTACGAAACCGAGGTGGTCATCATCACCGGGTTCGGCAGCATCGACACCGCGGTGGACGCCATGAAGGAAGGCGCCTACCACTACGTGACGAAACCGGTCAAGCTCAACGAAATCAGGGTGCTGGCAAAAGCGGCGCTGGAAAAGCTCACCATGCGCCAGGAAAACGTGAGGCTGCGGGAGGCGCTGAAGCAGGAAGGAAGCTTCAACGCCATCGTGGGAATCTCCCCGGCGGTGAAAAACCTGTACTCGCTGGTCCAAAAGATCGCGCCCATCGACTGCAACGTGCTCCTGGAAGGGGCCAGCGGCACCGGGAAAGCCCTCGTCGCCCGCTCCATCCACCAGTTGAGCCTCAGGAAGGACCACCCGTTCGTGTGCTTCAACTGCGGCGGGTTTACCGAGGAGTTGATCAGCAGCGAGCTGTTCGGCTACGAAAAGGGCGCGTTCACGGGAGCGGCGGCCACCAAGATCGGCCTGCTGGAATCGGCCGCCGGGGGCACCGTCCTGCTGGACGAAGTGGGGGAGATGCCCCTGTCCATGCAGGTGAAGCTGCTGCACGTCATCCAGGACAAGTGCATCCTGCGCGTGGGCGGCGTCCGGCCGATCGACCTGGACATCCGGATCGTCGCCGCCACCAACCGGGACCTGAAACACGAGGTCACCCAGGGCAATTTCCGCGAGGACCTGTTCTACCGCCTCAACGTGGTGAACATCAAGATCCCGGCGCTCGAAGAGCGGCGCGAAGACATCCCGCTGCTGGTCAACCACTTCATCGAAAAGTACAGCCTGGCCTTCCGGAAGCGCATTTCGTCCATCCAGCCCCAGGCGCTCCAGATACTGATGAACTATCCCTTTCCGGGAAACGTGCGCGAGCTGGAAAACATCATCGAGCGGGCGGTGGCCCTCACCGAAAGCGACCACATCAAGCCCCAGGACCTCCCCCAAGACCTCCAGCAGCTCGAATTCAACACCCTGGAAGGCGAAGGGCTGCTCCCCCTGGGCGAACTCGAAAAGCGCTACATCATCAGCGTCCTGGAAAGAACCGGCTACAACAAGGCCCTCACCGCGCAGATCCTGGACCTCCCCCGCACCACCCTGTGGCGCAAACTCAAGGAGTACAACATCGGGTAGGCGGCTTTCACAGGAATTGCCGCAGGATCTGGATGGGAAAAATTACTGGACAATGCGATCAATTACTGCTCTACT
Organism: Syntrophobacterales bacterium Delta_01; assembly: GCA_001603845.1. GTDB lineage: Bacteria > Desulfobacterota > Syntrophobacteria > Syntrophobacterales > Syntrophobacteraceae > SbD1. The sequence continues at coordinate 7,776 of LUZZ01000121.1, forward strand.
CAGCTTATACTCGTCGTCAGACATACAGCGTCTATGCAGGAAACACTGAACTGCATCCGGGAGAACCCCATGTTGCGCTTCCGGCCGGTGTTCTTAGCTTTCAAGGAGCAGCTTCGTTTTGTCGTCACTGTGGCCCGACTTTTCAACCATCAAAGACTTCGTTACCACTTTTGGAGTAACGAAGGGCCTTCTCATAATTTTTTTCATTATGGCGCATATATTGGATTTACCGACTATACAATGCACGGGTGGAAGACCGGCAAAAGGAAATTGAGCGTTTGGCGAGAGACAATCATGAATATCGGGAGGCCTTTCTCAAGTTATTGGGTAACCATTTCGGTTCGCCTTCCGGGTCGGGAAAACCAAGCGCAACGAAAAAGGGCATACCTGAAAGATAAAAGGGGCCGGCGATGTTTTATCTGATTATGATTCCTGCCTTGGCGCTGTCCGCGTGGATGTTGTTTCGCTTCCGCCGTTTGGCAAAACATGACAAGGTGCTGTTCGAGTTCTGCCAGGTAAGGCGTGATATAATGGTTATTTTTCGGCGCGATCTGCTTAAGATGGACAGAGAGAAGTATTTCGCTCTGAGGGGGCTTCTCGATAATACCGACAACGCCATTCATTATTACAACGAAAATAAGGCGACCTTGTTTAATTTCCGCAAGTTCATGCAATGGCTCAAGGACTCCAAACGATCCGCCGAAGAAATGGAGAATTTGAAGCTTCCCGATGACCCTGAAGTTCTGCAAATTCGGGATCGTTTCGGAGGGGCGATGGTTTCCGCTTTTTGCGCCTATACTCCTTTCGTGCGGTCCGAAGCGGTTTTCAGGTTTTCGTTGATGCTTTTGAGGGCCATGGCCAGAACCGGATGGCGACGAGCCGAAAATCTCTTCCAATCCGCCAAATGGTTCAAGAACTTCCGATCGACTATTCATAGATCGGGTGGGACGTTTTGTCATCGTTGACCGGCAATGTGAATGCCGTTGAACCGGGCTGCCTTCGGGCGGCCTTTTTCGTTAAAAGCCATGGCACCGTTGAGTATCAAAGGCTTGGCCTGTTTCAGTTTGCCCGGCCCCGTGTCCCGGCGCGTACTTTTTACTCCCGGCTGTCAATTGCGACCCAATCCGGAACATTTCGGCACCTTCCGCCCGCCTTCGATAACGCGATTCCCCCCCGCCCACC
>LUZZ01000122.1 GCA_001603845.1 Syntrophobacterales bacterium Delta_01
TGACAAAGGTGTTAGATATAACTAGGTTTTTCTAGCACTCTTTTTAGGTGAGTGCTAGCAAAGGCACTCCCCTTTTGACGAGGATTTCCAAGGTGATCAAGCTTACCCAACGAGACCAGGTCGTGCTGGAAGCAGTCATTACCGATTATATAGAAACGGGAGAGCCCGTCGGGTCGAGGACTATTTCCAAGGGCGGGACCATGAAGGTGAGTCCCGCGACCATCCGAAACGTCATGGCGGACCTGGAGGAGTTGGGCCTGCTCTTTCAGCCCCACACGTCGGCGGGCCGTGTGCCCACCGTGAAGGGGCTGCGGTTGTACCTTGATTCCATCATGCGGTCCAGGCAGCTCGAAAGGAAGGAGCGTGAGTTCATACGGGAGTCCCTGCGCACCCATCCCCAGGACCTCAACGAGCTGCTGCACCGGACGTCGCGGATCCTGTCCCAGTATTGCCGGCAGACCGGGGTGGTCCTGTGGCCCAAGCTGAACGTCACGCGGTTCAAGCACATCGAGTTCATCCGGGTGGGACCGCAGCACATCATGGTGATACTCATTTCCAAGGCGGGGCTCGTCCACCAGACGTATATCGAATGGACGGCGGAAATAAACCAGGACGAGCTGGACAAGCTCGGCCGCTACGTGAACGAACTCCTGGAGGACCTTCCCCTGTCCAAGGTCCGGGATCGCATCGTCGCCGAGATGCGAAGTGAAAAAGCCCTTTTCGACAAACTCTTTTCCCGCGCGCTCAAACTGGCTCAGCAGGCCATCCAGAACACGATCGAGGACAGCGAAATATACATCGAGGGGCAGACAAATCTTTTCGATAATCCGGAATTTGCCGATGTAGCCATGATGAGGCGCATCCTGCACACGTTCGAGGACAAGTCCAGGATCATCCGTCTGCTGGACATGACCCTCAAGGCGTCTTCGGGCATCCAGATCATTCTGGGCACCGAGAACGAGCTCCAGGAGCTGCAGGAAATGAGCGTGATATCATCTCCTTACGGGCGCGCGGACAACCCGATGGGCGCCCTGGGAGTGATCGGGCCCCTGCGCATGGACTATTCCCGGATCATACCGGTGGTCGAGTTTACGGCAAAGCTTTTGAGCCAGATTTTGGAAATTTCGGAAGAAGATTAAATTATTGTTTTGAGTAGCGCACTTACGGCTTCGTGAACTTATATTGGGGGTCGAAAGGGAGGGAGTTTTTTAATGTCTGTCGAAAACAATGTAAACGAAGACGAATCCGAAATCAGGGAATCGGAAACGTCGAACGCGGAAGGTTCGGAAGGTGCCCGGGAGGGGGAGTGCGGGGAACTGGAAGGGCTCCTTTCGGAAAAGGAGGAAGAGCTCAAGCAGGCTCAGGACCGCGTTCTTCGGCTGGCGGCCGAGCTGGACAATACCCGCAAGCGTCTTGAGCGGGAAAAATCCGAGAGCATCTGCTATGCGAACGAAAGCATTTTGCGGGAGCTCCTGCCGGTAATTGACAACCTGGAACGAGCCATTGACCACGGGGAGAAGGACTCGGGCTGCGGAGGCCTGCTGGAAGGCATTCGCATGACGCTCAAGTCTTTCCTGGACGTGCTTGCGAAGTTCGGCGCCAACCGGTTCGAATCCGTCGGCGAGCCGTTCGATCCCACGCGGCATGAAGCGGTGACCCAGGAACAGACGTCGGAATATCCCGATATGACGATCACGCGGGAATTCCAGAAGGGTTACATGATTCGCGACCGGCTTTTGCGGCCGGCGATGGTGGGGGTGGCCAGAAGTTCCAAGGGGTGATGCGGCGGAGGGCGTAAACCGCACCGGGCAAAGAATATTGAGGAATGGCGGACCGAAAGGTCCGGAAAACCATCATTCATTTTATGGGGAATTTGAGGATCAACAGGTGCTCTTAAGGAGGCGAATTCAAAATGAGTAAAGTCATAGGGATAGATTTGGGCACTACCAACTCGGTAGTTGCGATTATGGAGGGCAAAGAGCCGAAGGTGCTCACCAATGCGGAAGGGAGCCGGATCACGCCCTCGATGGTTGCCATCACCGATACCGGGGAGCGCCTGGTGGGCCAGGTGGCCAAGAGGCAGGCGATCACCAACCCGGAAAACACCGTTTTCGCGGTGAAAAGGCTGATCGGGCGAAAATTCGATACGAAGGAAATCCAGGAAGACGTCAAAGTGCTTCCATACAAGATCGTTCGCGCCTCGAACGGCGACGCCCACATACAGATACGCGGGCGCGACTACAGCCCCACCGAAATATCGGCGTTCATCCTGGCCAAAATGAAGCAGACCGCGGAAGACTACCTGGGTGAAAAGGTGACGGATGCGGTCGTCACGGTGCCGGCCTACTTCAACGACAGCCAGCGCCAGGCCACCAAGGATGCCGGAAAGATCGCCGGGCTGAACGTGCTGCGCATCATCAACGAGCCCACCGCGGCGTCGCTCGCCTATGGGCTGGACAAGAAAAAGGACGAAAAAATCGCCGTGTTCGACCTGGGCGGCGGCACCTACGATATATCCATCCTGGAGATAGGCGAGGGGGTTTTCGAGGTCAAGTCCACCAACGGCAACACGCACCTCGGCGGCGAGGATTTCGACCAGCGGATCATCGAGTGGCTGGCCCTCGAATTCAAGAAGGATTACGGCATCGACCTCCGAAGCGACAAGATGGCGCTCCAGCGGTTGAAGGAAGCCGCGGAACGGGCCAAGATCGAACTCTCCACCACCATGGAGACCGAAATCAACCTGCCCTTCATCACCGCGGACGCTTCCGGCCCCAAGCACATGAACATCAAACTTACCAGGGCCAAGCTGGAATCCATGGTCGAAGATCTCATTGACAAGCTCCTGCCGCCGATGCAGCAGGCCCTGTCGGACGCCGGGCTTTCGCGCAACCAGGTGGACGAGGTGATCCTGGTGGGCGGTATGACCCGCATGCCCCGCGTGCAGCAGAAGGTCCAGGAGTTTTTCGGGAAAGAGCCTCACAAGGGGGTGAACCCCGACGAGGTGGTGGGCGTCGGTGCGGCCATCCAGGGCGGCGTGCTCAAGGGCGACGTGAAAGACGTCCTGCTGCTCGACGTGACGCCGCTTTCGCTCGGAATCGAGACCCTGGGCGGCATCATGACCCGGCTTATCGAGCGCAACACGACCATTCCCACCCGCAAGAGCCAGATATTTTCCACGGCCACCGACAACCAGACGGCGGTTTCCATCCACGTCCTCCAGGGCGAGCGCGAAATGGCGGGCGACAACAAGACGCTCGGCCGGTTCGAGCTGGTGGGCATCCCGTCCGCTCCCCGGGGCATTCCGCAGATCGAGGTCACGTTCGACATCGACGCCAACGGCATCGTGCACGTTTCGGCGAAGGACCTGGCCACCCAGAAGGAGCAGTCCATCCAGATCACGGCCTCCAGCGGGTTGAGCGATCAGGAGATCAAGAACCTGGTGCGGGAAGCCGAGCAGCACGCCGAAGAAGACAAGAAGAAGCGCGAGGTGGTCGAAGCCCGCAACCAGGCCGACACGCTCATCTATAGCACGGAAAAAACCATGCGCGACATGGGCGACAAGATCGACGCCAAGACCAAGCAGGATATCGAGGCCCAGATCGAAACGCTCAGAAAGACGCTGGAGCAGAACGACAAGGACGCCATCCAGAAGGAGATCGACCAGTTGATGCAAATCTCCCACAAGGTGGCCGAAGAGGCGTACAAGCGGGCGGCGGCCCAGCAGGGAGGGGGGGCCGAAGCCGGCCCGGGACCCGGTCCCGAAGAGGGCGCGCAGAAAAAGTCCGACGAAGACGTGGTGGACGCCGATTTCGAAGAAGTTAAGAAGTAGGCGGCCGGCAAGCGCGGCCAATTTGCTCTTTCCATTAACAGGCGTTCCGATGTATTAAGGGCACGCGGTTTATACCCGCGCGCCCTGTTCTATTTTTCTGTCCAGGCATAGCGGCCGGGGGACGTCTTCGACTCCCGGTTATCTTTGTGAGGCTTTTTTTATGCGAAAAGAACTGAGAGGAGTTCTCGTCGTCTCGTTTGTGTTCCTTACGGCACTGGCCGGCTGCGGCGGTGGAGGCCGCCAGTTGCCCCCCGAGCAGACGCCGGCTTTTTCCCCGGTGTCGCCGCCCGAGGCCGAAAAGGTGTTGCAGCAGGCGGAAAAAGCCTACAGCGAAGGGAAAGTGCCGCATGCCGTTTCGCTGTGGGAAAGGGTCATAAAGAAATTCCCCGATACGGCTTCCGCGGCGAAGGCCCTGAACCGGATCGGCGAAGTCTACCTTGCCCAGGGGCAGCCGGACCGCGCCGGGCAGTACTTCGAGTACCTGCTGTATGCGTATCCCGGCTGGGAGGGCGCCGTGGCGGTACGGCTCAATGAGCTTCGGGTACTGGCGCAGACCGGAAAGAAAAAGCAGGTCATGAAGGACGCGGTGCCGCTATGGGAGGCTGCCGCCGCCAGGCCCGACGTGCGCTACGAACTGGCGCGGTTCATGATCGGGCTCTACGCCGGCGAGGGCGATATCGAAACGGCCTTCGACTGGAGCGGCTCGGGATTTTCGGCCGCCCGCAATGCGCAGGAAAGAAGGGCGCTCACCAAGTTGACGGTCGAGTTTCTGAGCAACGCCGACGAAGGGGTTTTGCAGAAACTCTATAAGAAGAACCCGTCGGATTTCATGCGGGCGTTTATCGACTACCGGTACGCTCTCATCGAGATGGGAAAGGGCAAGACGGACATGGGCCAGCAGCGCCTCAAGGCCGTGCTGGCGCATAACGCCGAGCATCCCCTGGTGCCCGAAATCCGGGCGGCCCTCCGGGGGGCCAAGGTGGAGGCCGGTCCGGTCGGCGAGAGCAAGATTCCTCTCAATTCGGACCGCATCGGGGTGCTCGTCCCGCTGAACGGGCCGAACGCCAAGTACGGGGCCATGATCGTGCGCGGGCTCAACATGGCCATCTCGGAATGGAACGGGAGAGACCCGAACCACAAGATCACGCTGGTGATAAGAGACGGCGGGTCGGAGCCGGCAACGGCCGTCGCTTCCTACCGGGAGCTGACTCAAAAAGAGGGGGTGCTGGCCATCATCGGGCCTCTCGGAATCCAGGCGGCGCGGGAAGTGATCCCGCTCGCCAACAGCGACGGCGTTCCGCTGCTGGCCCTGACCCAGAAAGAAGACGCTCCGTCGGAACAGACCTTTGTGCTCCATCTTCTGATCGACAGCCGGGAGCTGGTGCGGGCGCTGGTGCGCTACTGCCGCGAGAAGCTCAAGTACGAACGCTTCGCGTGCCTCTTCCCGGATGACCGCTACGGGCAGAAACTGGCCAAGATCTTTTCCGAAACCGTGCAGGAGCAGGGCGGCACCATTCTGGCCAGCGCCTCCTACAAGGAAAAGAGCACCGATTTTACCGAACCGCTCCAGAAGCTGCTGAACATCGCCAAGAAGAACTCCCCCGTCGCCCCGGCGGAAGGGACCCCCTTCGAGGCCCTGTTCATCCCCGACCAGGTGCAGGCGGTATCGCTCATCGCACCCCAGTTGCCCTACAATAACATCGTGGGGGTGACGCTGCTCGGGACGAACCTGTGGAGCGAAGCGCCGCTGGTGCAGGCCGGAGGCGTGTACGTCGAGCATGCGCTTTTCGCCACCTCCTTTTACGCCGACAGCCAGAACCCGCGCGTGAAGGCTTTCAAGGAAAGGTTCGAGGCGCTCTACAATACGCCTCCGTCCTACCTGGAGGCCCAGGCCTACGACGCTCTCATGCTGCTGCTCCAGTCCAGGAAGGCCGCCGGGGCGCGGATGAGCCGCGAGGCGGTGTTCCAGGTGCTGCTCAACGCCAAGGAGTTCAAGGCCGTTGCCGGCACCTATACGGTCAGCCCCAAGGGGGATCTGGAACGGAAATATTATATATTGCAAGTCGTTGACGGACAGCTCAAACAGGTTTATCCTTAGCAGTCGTGCTGGCCGAGTGCTGGTTTAGCCTTGACAAGACGGCCGTTGGATTTATAATTCCGGCAAGGATTCAGCTTTTATCAGGCTTGTTAGCGAAGAAATATAGTTAGGAGGTTCCTGGAGATGCCAATCTACGAGTACGAATGCCTCAAATGTGGAAAGACTTCGGAGGTGCTGCAAAGGTTTTCGGATCCGCCTCTTTGCGAATGTCCGGAGTGCAAGGGAGCGGTGCGCAAGCTCATCTCCATGAGCACTTTCCACCTGAAGGGTTCGGGTTGGTATGTTACCGATTATGCCGGTAAAAACCAGAGTACGTCCAAACCGGTGGAATCCAAGGCGGACGCAGGGGAAAAGAAGGCCGAAACACCCTCCGCTCCTGCCTGTGGTTCGACGTCCGATTAGGGAAGTTTACTACAGGTTTTCTTTAGGATTTTCACATCCAAATTCGATAGGCGGCGGGCTTCATGCCCGCTTTTTTTATTTCCCGAAAGAGGATGGATGGATGAACGCCGAAAAAGGCCTGCTCATCGTTTTTACCGGGAACGGGAAGGGAAAGACCACGGCGGCGCTGGGTATGGCGATGCGCGCCGCGGGGCACGGCATGCCGGTCCTGGTGCTCCAGTTCATAAAGGGCGCGTGGCCTTACGGGGAACTGCGCTCCTTTGACAAGGTGGAAGAAATCGAGCTGAAACCCCTGGGTACCGGTTTCACCTGGACCAAGGAAAGCCTGGACGAAGACCGGCGCCTGGCGGCCGAGGGCTGGGAGGAGGCGGTGGCCGAAATCCGGCGCGGCCGCTACCGGATCATTGTGCTGGATGAACTCAACGTCGTCCTGTCCTACGGCCTGCTGCCGCTGAACGACGTGATCGAAACCCTTCGCGACCGCAACCCGGGGGTGCACGTGGTGATCACCGGGAGGAACGCTCCGGCCGAACTGATCGAAATCGCCGACCTGGTTACCGAAATGAAGCAGGTAAAACATCCGTACCACGACCAGGGCGTGAAAGCGCAGAAGGGTGTGGAGTTCTGATGCCGCGCCGCGCTCGATCGGGTACAAATGCTAACCGTGGCGTCATCAATAATTGTGTAAATGCCCCTGTTTGGTGGGCGCGGTTTTGGGGTTGTTGCCCGAATGCATCGTCCTCGAACCTGCTGCCGCTGCCCGGTGGGTTCGCCCCCATACGCCACCCCGGCAGCGTCTCCGGGCCGGGGGCCGGTGTCTTTTCTGCATTAGCGGCTCACACCGGAAACGGACAAAAGGTGAAGACGCCGGATTTCCGCCCGAAAGCTCTGCGGGAATAACGGTCTTGGGGTCTTCCGCTAATTCGTGAAGTCCCACGCTTGAACACCAGGCCCCCTTTTTGCGCCCGCCGCACTCCCCGCCGCATTGGCGGGCACAAAAAAGCCGTGCCCACCCCGCATTCACTCGTAGTACATGTCCCGGTTACCGACACGGATGAGGCGGCATGATGGGCCTTTTCCCGAGAATTGGGGGAGCCATAGATTTGTGTAATAGACTTTACTTTTTTAATCGGAATTAGCGATTTGAACTGCCGCTCCCGGAAGATTAATCACTAAGAACTGTGCGAATGCGAGGCGCAAAGAGTTTTTTGGCGCACGGAAATGTGAACCCGAAGGGAGCGAAAATGTCAGAAGAAAAACTGGATTGCCGCGGAATGGCTTGTCCAAACCCGGTGCTGAAGGCTAAAGAGGCAATCGACCGAGGGGGCGTAGAGAAGCTGAGCGTCATGGTGGACAATCCCGCGGCGAAAGAAAACGTGAGCCGCTTTCTCGCGCGGATGGGCTATGAGATCGACCTTTCCGAACAGGAGGGGGCGTTCGTGGTGACCGGAACGCGGGGAGAATCCGCCGAGGCCTGCGAGATCATGGAGGAACCGGGAACGGAGGGCCGGGAGAACAGGATAGCGGTGCTCGTGGGGACGGACCGGATGGGCAACGGGGACGACATCCTCGGCCGGAAGCTCCTGATCAACTTCATCGCCACCCTGAAGGAGATGGGCACGGAGCTCTGGCGCCTGATTCTCCTGAATGGCGGGGTGAAGCTCACGGTGGAGGGATCGGATTCCCTGGATGCACTCAAGAGCCTCGAAAAAGAGGGCATCTATATCATGGTTTGCGGTACGTGTCTCGATTTCTTCGGGCTTCTCGAAAAGAAGCAGGTCGGCGAGACCACCAATATGCTGGATATCGTCACCGCTCTGCAAACGGCCGATAAGGTTATAAGTTTAACTTAGAGCTTGTCCGCAAACGGGCTTGCTTCTTCTTCGGAAGGCTGTCGGATGGTGGATGGGCACCGTTTTACCGTGCCCACCCGCTGTGAAACAAACTGGGAGAGAGTCAATGGTTCCGGTGGAACTGGCAAAAACCGTTCGCGCGGCGGGTTGAGCCGCCAAGATAGGTCCGGGTGACCTTGCGGACGTCCTGGAAGGCCTGCCTCTTGAGGAGGACCCCAACTTGCTGGTGGGAAGGGAAACCTCCGACGACGCCGGGGTGTATCGTCTGTCGGAAGATACGGCGCTGGTGCAAACCGTGGACTTCATCACGCCGGTGGTGAACGATCCCTACGATTTCGGCCGCATCGCGGCGGCCAATTCCCTGAGCGACGTCTACGCCATGGGGGGACGCCCCGTCACGGCTATGAACGTGGTATGCTTTCCCGTGAAGACCATGGACAAGGCGGTGCTGAGAGAGATCCTCAGGGGAGGGCTGGAAAAAGTCCACGAAGCCGGGGCGGCCCTGGTGGGCGGCCACAGCGTGGAGGACCCCGAAATCAAGTACGGCCTGTCCGTCACCGGGCTGGTGCATCCCGACAGGGTGCTCACCAACGCCGGGGCCAGGCCGGGCGATGCGCTGATCCTCACCAAACCTCTGGGGACCGGGGTGTTGGCCACGGCCATCAAGGCGGGCCTGATCTCTGACGAGGCCCAGGTGCGTGCCGTCGAGACCATGGCGACCCTCAACAGGAAAGCGGCCGAAATCATGGCCGCATATCCCGTAAACGCCTGCACCGACGTGACCGGCTTCGGACTCCTGGGGCACACCCTGGAAATGGCCAGGGGCAGCAAGGTGGGCATCACCATCTTTGCGGAAGATGTGCCGCTTCTTCCCGAAGTGCTCGATTCCGTCCAGATGGGGCTGGTCCCCGCTGGAAGTTTTTCCAACCGGAACTTTTGCGCTCACCAGATCCGGCATGCCGACGCCATCGACCCCATGCTCCTGGATATCGTGGCCGATGCCCAGACCTCCGGCGGCCTGCTCATTTCCCTGCCCGAAGACAGGGCCGCCGCGCTGGTCGAAGACCTCAAGGCGGGCGGCGTTACCGATGCCGCGATCATCGGCCGGGCGGCGGCCGGGCCGGGGGGCTTCATCGAACTCGCCCGGCGCCGGTAAACGAGATGCTTTTGGCGGCGGATTCGCAGTCTGCCGCAGCACTCGCTCCCGGTTGAACCGTTGCGGCCGCTGTGCTGTTTTCGAGGCGGCCGCCCCGCCGCCGGTATTTTCGTACCCTCCTGCCGGCAAGGGGGGCGAGCGGTTCGGACAATCCCTCCTCTTCTTGACTCACTCGCGCCTTGCCACTAAGTTAAACCGGAAATGACAATGTGTGCCCGTTACAGGGTAATAGCGAACATTCAGGCGCCGGGGGAGTACGGGATGAAGAGGATTGAAAAAGGCGATTTCGTGAAGCTTTGTTATACGGGGATGCTGGACAACGGCACCGTGTTCGATAAGACGGAAAAGTGCAAGCCTCTCGAAATCCAGGTGGGAGCGGGAACCCTGGTGGCCGGCTTTGAAAGCGCCCTGATCGGTATGGCCGAAAACGAAAGGAAATCCTTTGTCCTGGAGCCCGACGAAGGCTACGGGGAAAGGGATGAAAACCTGGAGCGCAGCTTTGAGCGTTCCTCGCTGCCGCTGACCTTCCAGCCCCGGCCCGGCCAGGTTATCATCTTTTCCACGGAAGACGGGCAGCAGCTTCCGGCGATGGTAAAATTCGTAGATGAAGAAGTCCTGCTCGTCGATTTCAACCATCCCCTGGCGGGCAAATCGCTCACCTTCGAGGTGGAGGTGGCGGAAATCGGCGGCAAGCCGGGCGAATCTCCCGCCGCCTGCAGCCAGGGGTGCTGCTGTTCGTGAACCGCGAAAACGCAGACCCCCTCCGGTAGCTTCGCCGGGCCGGGCGAGAGGAACGTTTCCCCAGGGTCCGGCCTGGAAGGTCCTCGCCGCCAGGTTCCCCCGTTTCCCGGTAATGCGGGCGGCGACTTTGCCGCCTCCCGGCCCGCCTGAATTCCCTTTTTCTGCCCCATTTCCCACTTCCGTGATATACTTGATTTCCAGCCTAGACATTAATAGAACTGCACTCAAAATCCCGCGTCAAGACGTCAACACGAGTCGGATGCCAGATGCCAGATGTCGGAGAGCCGGTTGACTGAATACGGTCCTGGAAAACAATCTCATGGAAGCGCAAGCTTTCGAAGCCGACAATCGCAATCCGATCTGCAGAATCATGCTGCATCTCCGGTCCGTAAACCCTGAAAGGAGCTGAATTGAGATGAACAACTGGGTTTTCCTGTTTCCAGGCCAAGGGTCTCAATACGTAGGTATGGGGCGGGAGTTTTATGAAACCTACAGTGAAGTCCGTGAACTGTTTGAAAAATCGTGCGATATCCTGAATATGGACATTACCGGCCTGTGTTTCGAGGGGCCCGAGAACGTGCTCGTCCAGACGGAAAACGTGCAGCCGGCCATCACGGTGGTGAACCTGGCGTGTCTCGCCGTGCTGCGGATGCATGAAATATATCCTTCCGCCGCCGCGGGGCACAGCCTGGGAGAATACAGCGCCCTCTACGCCGCGGGGGTCATGTCGCTCGAAGACGTCCTGAGGCTGGTGCGCCTGCGGGGGTCTTTCATGCAGGAGGCGGCGATACGCGAACCCGGCGCGATGGCGGCCATCATGGACCTCCAGGAAGAAAAGATCCGCGAGATTTGTACGCTTTCCGGCGCCCAAGTGGCCAACATCAACTGTGCCGACCAGATCATCATCACCGGTCCGGAAATCGAAGTAAACGCGGCCTCGGAAATGTGCGAGAAGGCCGGGGCCAAAAAGTGCATTAAATTGAATGTAAGCGGCCCGTGGCACAGCCGGTGCATGCAATATGCCCGCGACAAGTTCGATTCTTTCGTGAGGGGGTGCAGCTTCCGCGATCCGCAAATCCCGGTGGTCAACAACGTGGACGCTCAGCCCCTGCGCAGCGCCGCCGAGGTTGCCGACAAGCTGGTCAACCAGATTTGCGGCGCCGTCCTGTGGGGCCACTCCATGGAACGGCTGATACGGTCCGGGTACGCCAACTTCGTGGAAGTGGGCCCCAAGAAGGTCCTGCGCGGGCTGATGCGAAGGATCGACCGCAACGTCAGGATGCTCAACGTGGAAGACGGGGCCAGCCTGGCGGCATTTCTACAGGCCAACTGAAGGTTCGTTGTATGGCGGGGCATCAGCCGATTTCACAGAATTTATCGGGCAGCCTGGATAACCTGTCGCTGATCGACGTGGTGCGGTGGGCCTGTGCCTCCGGCATGAACCGGAACATTTACCTGGATTCGGCCGCCGCCGGCGGAACAATCGCCGTTCGATCGGGCCAGGTGGTGAGCGCCGTGGCGGGGGATGTCTCCGGGGAAGAGGCGCTGAAAGAACTCGTGCTGCGCCCCGATGGGGCCATCCGCTCCGTTGCGGACGACTCCCAGGTGCCGCAGGACATCCGCAAGCCGTGGGAGCAGTTGCTGATAGAGACGCTCCAGGACCCCGACGAGGAGGAGCCCGCCTCCGGTTCGGCTCCCGGCCTTTCCGCCCAACTGGCGGAAATCGACCTCTCGGACCTGGTCCAGCTCGCCTGCCTGACGGACGCGCCAAGGGATATCCGGATCGTTTTCGAAAAAGGCGGCGGTCTCGTTTGCTTTCGGGAGGGGTGGGTAACGCATGCCCGGTTTGGCGACCTTGCCGGGGAGAACGCCTTCCGGCAACTGATGGTTGCCGGAAGCGCGACCTTCGAGTCGCTTTCTCCCGATTCCGGCCAGCCGGAAACGATCGACGGCCCTGTCGAGGATCTCCTGGCCGGGGCGATGCGCTTCCGGGCGCAGGCGGCCGGGGCGGAGGACGCGTTCGACGAGGAATCCACGCTCCTCCAAAAACTGCAGCGGATGAAGGTATCCCAGAAAATCAAGCTGGCGCTGACCGGGAATCGGGAAACACGGGGGCTCCTGATGCGCGAAAACAACCGGATGATCCAGTTGGCCGTGCTTTCCAACAAGCGGCTCACCGAGTCCGAAGTGATGCTCATGGCCGCCAACAAGCAGGCCGACGAAGAAGCGCTGCGCAGAATTGCCGCCAGCCGGGAATGGATGAGGCTCAACCAGGTGCGGGCCGCTCTGGTGAAAAACCCCCGGTGTCCGCTTTCCATATCGACCAAGCTGGTCCAGACCCTGGGCCCCCTGGAATGGAAGCTGATAGCCGCCAGCAAGTCGATCCCTTCGGTGGTTTCCCAGACGGCGAAGCGGCTGATAGCCAAGTAGGGACGGGGGGGGCGAGCGTGGAGCGGACGAAGTTTTCGAGGAAAACGGCGATAGTTACGGTAAGCGACCGGGGATCACGCGGCGAGCGTGAAGACAAATCGGGGGAAGCCCTGTTCGAAAGGCTGGCCGCCGAGGGCTTCGACGTGTGTTTCCGAACGGTGGTCGCCGACGATTACGAGCAGATCCGGGCGGTCCTGACGGAATTGGCCGACGATCAGAAAATGCCGCTGATCCTGACGACCGGGGGGACCGGGGTCGCTCCGCGCGACGTGACGCCGGACGCCACCCTTTCGGTCATCGACCGGAACGTGCCCGGAATGGCCGAGGCCATGCGCGCCGCCAGCCTCCAAAAGACGGCGCACGCCATGATTTCGCGGGCGGTGGTGGGGATCAGGAAGGCGAGCCTGATCGTGAATCTTCCGGGCAGCCCCCGCGGAGCGCTGGAAAACCTGGAGGCGATCCTCCCGGCCATTCCCCACGCGTTGGACAAAATCCAGGGAGACCCGTCGGACTGCGCCGTGCCGTGAGGGGGCTGCCACCCGCTGCCGCGGCTACTCCCCGTTTGGGGACTCGCCGGCTATTTCCCGCCTTTTTTTGAGGTATTCACTGTCGATTTCGTCCAGCCGGTCGTAGATGGCGATCAGGCGCGATTCGGCTTCCTCCACGAGCTTGAGCTGCTGTTTTATCGCCGGGGACTTGAGGAAATCGGTTTCTTCCTGCCTGTAGAGCGAGTAGATCTCCAGCCCGAGCCGCTTCATCTTGGCGTCGAGGTTGCGCTGGGCCTTGCACCGTTTGCATTCCTGGAACTTGGATTTGATGAACTTGAGCTTCCAGGCCCAAACGACTCGGAAAAATCTGAACGTGCCGCTCAAAATCTGCTTTACCGGGCTGTTTTCAGCCATTTTTCCGTCCCTCCTCCTTGTCCATGATCCACGCCAGTTTGTCCAGCATGCGCCCCTTGTGGGTTCCCGGCCAATAGAACCTCGCGCACCGGGGGCATTTCCTGAAATCGGACGCTGTTTCGAAGACATAATCCGGTACGGCGCCGAAAGCCTCTTCCCTGGCTGCGGAACGCAACGGCGCATTGCACACGATGCAGCGGGTAAAAGGGTAAAAATTGCGTTCTTCCAGTCCGAGCGCCGACACGATTTCGCGCAACTGGTCGAGGTGGCGGTCGCTCTTGATGAAGACCACGCCTTCGGTATGCCGGTACTTTTCCCTCCGGGTAACCGGAATGGACCCTCCGGCAAGCAAGGACCCGACCAGGCCGGGGTCCGTAAAAGCCCTCACGGCCGCGTCAAAGCCCAGCACCCTCAACCATTTTGCCAGCCTGCCAAGCATAATGTCCAGGACGAATCGCATTTCCGGGTCGCTTGGACCGCCGTTCATTTTATTTTATCCAGGTCCACCAGTTTCACGTCCCGCAGGGCGGGCAGGTAGAAAACCGAGGGCTGCACGTCGCGGGCCGGTTCGAGTTCTTCGACCGTCACCTCCATGTGCCAGTCGGCAGAGGCAATGAGAATTTTCTTGGGTACGGCCTCGGGTGCGAGCGGCACCGGCGGTTCGTAGTCGATCCTGCCCTCGAATGCGCCGTCGCGCACGTAGACGCCTTTGAGTTCCGCCCCCCCCGATACGAACTGCCAGTCGAAATAGCGGCTGCCGGCGGTGGCAATGGCGTGCAGCACCCCCGCATCCGAATGGGCCTTGATGCCGTCCGCCAGATCCGGCGGTACGGAAGCGGCGAGGGTGTAGCGAAAAGTATCGAAGGGCAGGGACACCCCCAGAAAATAGCGGATAAGGGTCTCGGGTTCCCGCGCCGTAAAGACTCCCTTCTCCGAAGGGATGAAAAGGAAGGGGCCGGTATCGTTTAGCACGAACAGGGCGGTGGTCTGCCCGATCGGGCTGAAGGTCTCGAACCGGGCAAAGCGGCCGCCTTCCGCCAGAACGATGGCGCGCGTCCCGAACTTCGCTTTCTCGCTGTCCACCCTCAGGCGCAGCTTAGCCCGGTAGTTCCGCCAGAAATCGGACCTCTGCCGCAGCGCCTCCCTGTCGAAAGCGACCACGGCGGGTCGTTCCACGGGCGCCGGGGGACGGGCGCAGCCCGATACCAGAAAAAGGAAAACAAAACAAACACAGGCGGCAATACGGATGGGTTTCATGGGTTCTGCTTTTGGTTGGTTGGTCGGATGCCGGATGCGCCGGATGTTTGACGCCCGTTGGTGAATAAGCCGCAGGCGTAGGGTGGACACGGCTTCCTTGTGCCCACCATTCCGGTTGTGATCGATAACGGGCGGTGGGCACGGTAAAGCCGTGCCCGCCCTACATCGACCGTCTTACTTCACCTGTTCGAGCTTCGACCGGATCTTGTCCGGTTCGCTGTGGTTCGCCTCGATGGCCTTGCGGTAGGCTTCGGCCGCCTTGGCTTTGCGGCCCATCTGCATGTAGATGTCTCCCAGGTGTTCGAGGATAACCGGATCGTCCGGGACCCGTTTGATGGCTTCCAGGATGACATCCAGCGCCTTTTTGTGCTGGCCCATCTTGAAATAGACCCAGCCCAGGCTGTCCATGATGTAGCCGTCGTCCGGGGAGGATTCCAGCGCCCGGATGATCATCTCTTTCGCGCGGGGCAGGTTGGAGCCTTTTTCGGCATAGCTGTACCCGATGTAGTTGAGCGCATTGGCGTTGCGCGGATCGGTTTCCAGGATCTTGTTCATCGTGTCGATGGCTTCGTCTTTCCTGCCCATCTTGTCGAGGACGATGCCTTTTCGGAACAGGAGTTCCTTGTCGCCGGGCAGCTTCGCCAGGCCGCGGTTGAGGGTCGTGAGCGATTCGTCGTAGCGCTTCGCCTCTTCGTAAATCACGGCCAGGTACAGGTAGAGGTCGCCCGAATCAGGCTGCACGGTCAGAGCTTCCTTGAGCACCTTGATGCCGTTGTCGTAGTCCTTCTGCTTGGCGAAAATCAGGGCCAGCCGCGACTGGGCCGGTATCCACAGGGGACTGGCGCGCGGGATCAGGCGGAAATTTCTGATCGCCTGGTCTTCGTCTTGTTTTTCTTCGTAGGTGGAGGCCAGGTAGTAGAGCGCCTGGTCGTAGTGGGGCTCTTCCTTGAGCAGAAAAGTGAAGTCCCTGATGGCGTCGTCGTAGTTTTTCTGCTGAAAATGAATGATGCCGATTTTGAGCCTGGTCTCGGCGTCCTTTTGGTTGGTCTTGAGGAGCCGGTCGAACTGGCGGATGG
>LUZZ01000123.1 GCA_001603845.1 Syntrophobacterales bacterium Delta_01
CCCTCCCCTAACCCCTCCCATCGCAGGGAGGGGGATTTTTGTTCGCTCCACTATGGATGAACCTTGGGGCTTGTCCGTAAATAAAACCTTTGGGCTCGCATCCGGCTTTTGGCCTGATTTCGCCGCTCCTCAATCGCAAAATCCTCGACGTAGCCCCAAGCTACGCCTGCGGTTTTGCTCAATCGTCGCGACCAAATAAGTCTCAAAATCCGGCGCGATCCCGTAAAGGCTTATTTACGGACAAGCCCTTAATGTCCTTTTGGGCAACAGCCCCGGAAATTCTTCCCCCGCTCTTCAAGAAATTTTTGAGAAAAAACCGCTACAGGATCGAAAGGATTGCCCGGGTTTTTTCGGCCAGGTCTTTGAGATCCCATTCATTCGGCCGGTTGCGGATATCCCCCAGCCTTCCCGAAACCGACAGGTCCTTCCACGTGCCGTGGAATTCCCCGATCACGTACCAGTCCGCAACCACTTCGATTCCCAGGTGTTCGAAGAACTGGCCCATCCACATCGTGGCGGGGCGGGCCTCCCTGATTCCGGTGTGCGTCCCCCCGTAGGTGCAGTACGTCACGGCCTTGATATTCGCTCTGCGTTTCGGATTGCGCTGTATTTCGCCGGATTTTCGATATCCCTCGGAGACCTTCTCGATCAGTTTCATGAGGGGTTTTCCAGGAAGCCAATGGTAGACCCCCGACCCCATGAAAATCATGTCATAGTCCAGAAACTCCACCTGGACGCCTTCTTTCACCTGGACGGTGGTCACTTCGTGGCCGGCGTCCGCAACGGTTTTCTCGATAGTCGCCGCTGTCTTGGCGGTATTTCCGGTTGCCGAGAAATAAATGTTCAAAACTTTCATTTCTTCCTCCTGTCTTCCACCTGCAAAATGGCAATGAGTTCTCCCTGTCCGGTTCGACCGGCGGCCTTTGCGGGGCCGCCATGGCTACCATCAAGGGAAACAACCTGCGGGGTGCTGCCCGCAAAAATCACTGCTGGTCGGCTCCCTAATGAGAACTGGTCTCTATGCGCCCGGCGTTCGGAACCCACGGCGCATCACCCGCCTTCGGGGATGTAGGCCGAAACCTGGGAGTGCTGTATCAGGAGAAATTCACTATCTTCAATGATATCGAATTGATGATCGTGAATTCCGTTAAATCGGACCGCCATGCCCTGCGTCAGCCGGCTGGATACCTTGCCCACGGTGAAGGTCAGACAGCCGGAAAGGAGAAGACACGTCTCGGAATTATCCCGATGGAGTTCAAGCTCCGACGCAATGTGGCTCCCGGCTTTGGCTTTGAGCCAGTAGACATTCAGCCCCCGGAAACGAACCCGCTTTCCCCGGTAGCTCTCCGTGCTGAAATCTTCCGGCTGAGCGGACTCCAGTTTCACGCCTTCCGCAAGCCTTACGAGCGTGCTGGCCGGCAACCCCAAAGCTCCTGCCAGCGCTTCGATGGTTTCGATGGTGGGATTCCCGTTTCCGGCCTCCATCCTGGCAATCGCCGCCCTCGTCAACCCGGCCTTGTCCGCCAGCGCCTCGGTGCTCATCCCCCGTTCTCTGCGGAGATTTCGGATTACGCTGAAATCGAATCGGTCGCGAACGCGCTCTCTCATTATTGGACGCCCCCTAGCGTGAGTCGGAATGTATAATATAATACTCAATATGTCAACTATAAATTACAAGGATTGGTTCTGCAGCGGACCGTCTTGCTTGGAAAAAGGCCGCAGTACGCGGATGTGTGGGGGATTTGGGGAAGGTTTGCGAATTGGGACGAATTTACCCGGTGGCCGTGGCCGAAGGATGTGCGGTGACATAATAAATGACAAACGACTCTTTACAGGACCTGCCCCCACGCTCTCGCACACATTTCCCAATTGCTAAGCCATGCGGTGATGTGCATAATCCAATTAGCCGAACCATACTTTCGAGCTTGACCGGGAAGGACCGATAATGACTGCGTTGATGAGAGAAATCGAGAAACAGGCAAAATTGCTTTCAAACGAGGAACGGGAATTACTGGCCGAAAGATTGCTGGCTACCGTCAGCAACGCGCCTTTGGCCGACATTGACACAATATGGCTGGAGGAAGCCGAGAAGCGGTATTGCGAATGGAAGGCCGGACGGACTGAAGGAGTTGAAGCGGAACAGGCGCTGGCGCGGATTCGTAGTGAGTTGACTCAGTGAAAGTGGTGCTCGATCCTCTGGCAACAGCGGAGATCAGAGATGCGGCCCTTTTTTATGAGAATTGCCGGGAGGGGCTGGGGCAGGAATTTTTAAATGCGGTCGAACTTGCTTTTGGTGAAATAACGCAGCGCCCGATGATGTGGCGTATACTCGCTGGAAGATTCCGTCGTTATCTGATTCATCATTTCCCGTATGCAGTCATTTATGCCATAGAAGATGATACCGTTTATGTCGTTGCTCTCATGCATCTGAAGCGCAAGCCCGATTACTGGATAGACAGAGTGAAAGATAGGTAGAATCACTTCTGAAATTTGGATTTGGAACTATCTGCTTTTTACAATTAAACGGGTCCCCACAGGACCCGACTTTACACTCTCAGGCAAAGCACAGGCATACCCTTCACGTCATCATTCAGGACTTGCTCCTCACGATCAAAAGCAACGGCACGGAAGCGATTTGGGCCGCGATGGAGAACGCAATGAGGGCCGGCATGGAGAAATCATACAGGACCCCAAGCAGCACGCTGCCCAGAAACCAGGATACCCCGTAGCCCGTATTGAAAATTCCGTATGCGATTGCGCGCTTGTCGCGTCCCACCATTCCGGCGATGGCCGCCCGCATGATGGATTCCTGTGCGCCCATCCCCACGCCCCACAGCGCCATCCCAACGAGGCATGCGGAAAAACCGCCGAGGAAAACGAGGGGGGCGAACATTGAAGATAAGAGAACGGCGACAATGAGAATGGGGAGCCCTTTGCGGTCGAACAGGTGTCCGAAGACCAGGGCCGCGACTGCATCCACACCCATGGCTACGGAATAGGAGAGCGGGATCCAGTTTTCGGAAAGGACCGAAGTCTTGTGAAAATGGTAGCCGATAAGCGGGAAATCGGCGAATCCGGCCGCATTCAGTGCCATGGCGGCGAGATAAATCCAGTAAATTCGGGGAAATCCGCTTGCCTGGAGTTCGGGCGGGGTTACCTCCAAGTCTTTTGGGCGAGGGTAAAGGTTTCTAGCCAAAAGAAGCACCCCGATCGCCAAGAGAGCGGGTATCAGCAGAAAGGCAAAGCCGGACTGGTAAGTTCCCCTGAAATAGAGGACGGCCGCGACGATGAGCGGCCCGAGCATCGCCCCTACCTGATCCATGGCTTCGTGCAGCCCGAAACCCCATCCCCGGCCAACTCCCGAAGCGGCATGAGAAAGCATCGCATCGCGAACCGGATTTCGAATGGCCTTTCCCATCCGCTCGGCGATCATGAGGACGGCTGCAATTTCCCATCGACCGGCGAGGGCGAGAAGGGGTACTGCCGCCATATTGACTCCGTAGCCTATTATGGTAATGGCCCAATACTTCCCCGTTCGGTCAGTGATGAGACCCGATACGAGGCGCAACGCATATCCGACCAGTTCGCCGAACCCGGCAACAAATCCCACGATGGCGGCATTTGCGCCGAGGGTCGCCAGGAATGGACCGGTAATGCTTCGCGCTCCTTCGTAGGTCATATCCGCAAACAGGCTCACGACACCGAGCAAAATGATAAACAGCATGGCTGAATGCCCGTTGGCGGCGGCAGCACCGACCCGCAGTGCCTCTTTCCTTCCCATCCAATATCTCCATTTTTGAGGTCAGGTCTTGTATTATGATAAAATTGAGCCGTTCGGGCACGGATAAAATGGCGGCCTCGCCCCGTTGTCCGGCCCGGAGTCGGAATCTGCTATGGTGCCGTCTGGTTCCAGCCTGGAGAAAAGCCAGTGATCGTCCCCATCCCGTACGTCCACATTGGCATCGGCCTTGTCAGTGTCCTGGTTGCCGTGCCGCTCATCATGCGGAAAGTCCCGATGAATCGCCTGTACGGCATCCGGACGCGGAAAGCTTTCGTTTCCAGCAGCAACTGGTATGAAATCAACGCGTACGGCGGCCGGTTGTTTATGGTGTTCGGGGTTTTGGTGGCGGCATTCGGCGTTCTGGAAAAAGACTTCGCTCCACCGCCCACCAGCCTGTGGGCCCCGGTATTCGTGGCGGCGCCCATGATCGGTCTCATCCCCGTCTTGCTGCTCATCAAATCCTTCGGCGGGCGCCTGCCCGACAAGCCCTAAGATCTCCCCGTGTTGCGCGTGCGGGAAGCCCGTTCTCGCCGCCCCGCCGCAAACAGGTCCCACACTTTGGCGATCCGGGAGCCTGCCGCGCCGGCGGCACGGTCCAGGACCATGGCGCACAGGAATACGACCGGGATCATGACGGCCGCCCTTACGGCCAGTTGGCCCATGCGGCCGAAGCCGGCGGGCATCGGGAACCGCAGCCAGGTCAGAAGGGGCTGGTGGAGCAGGTAGAAACTGTAAGAGGCGGCCGAAAAGCTTTTCACGATGCGCCAGTCCGCCCAGCGGGCCGCCCCGGGCAAAACCAGGACGGGCACGAACAGGAGGAAGCACCAGGCGACCTGGGCCATGTGCGGAATCGGAAACGGCACGATCCGGATCGCGACGGTCACCGCGGCGGCAAAAAGGAGCGCGGCCGAAAAGAATTTCGAAAATCCCGATTCCCGCGCAGTTTGCCGGGTCGATTCGAAATCCGGTCTCCACACGGCGGCAAACCACATCCCCATCGCAAACTCCGGGAGACGCCCCGGCAGGTTGAAAAGGAGCATGCGCCCCGGACCGCTCAGAATCGAGCCGGGCACCGCGGCCAGGTAGAGGTCCATCAGCCAGCAGGCACCGTAGGAAGCCACCACGGCGGAAATAACGGCGTTTCTCGCTCCCAGCCGGTAAAAAAGCCTCAGGATCAGCGGAAAACACAGGTAGAACTGCGCCAGCGGCCCGAGGTACCACAGGGCGGCATAATCGGTGTTGAAAACCGACCAGTCCCACGAATGGGCGAAGAGCAGGAGCTTTAGCAGGGAGATCGCCGAACCTCGGATGTCCAATCGATAGATGGCGATGTTGCCGACCGTGATCAGGAAAACGGCAATGTAGTAAGGCGGCACGATGCGCAGGAACCGCTTGCGCAAAAACTCGGAATACCGGGGCAGGGGCCTTGAGGCGGCGCCGAGATGAGGCAGGGCCAGGAGAAAGCCGGAAAGGAAGTTGAAAAAAACGACCCCCAGGGACATCTGGCTGAAGACCGCGTTGAGGCATTTGCCCAGCGTGTCCGCGGCCAAGGGCAGGGGGAGCCCCGCCCAGAGATGATGAAAGAAAATGGCGACCATGGCGGCCACCCGGACGAGGTCGGCCTGGTGTACCGTGGTGTATTGAGGGCCGGGAGCTACCGGCGCCCCGGACTTAAGAGGCCGGCCGTCTCCCGCCCGCGGCGTCGTCGAGGTCTTTCCCATATCAGAAGATTTCACCCGCAATCCGGCGCACAGGTGCCTGGACGTTGTAAAAACAGCCAATGCCCTGCGGGTCGGATTCCCCCGCATGGATATCCCCACCGAATTCAAGAATGGTCCACCTTTTTGACACAGACGAAGAGCTTTAGCAACCCTGCTTCCAGGGGTAGGGGCTCCGCCGTCCGGATCAGGCGCACCTCGGCATGATTTAGTCTCTGAAATCCTCCACCGGAGAGTGTGCGTTCCCGAAAAAATCCCGCGCAGGGCTTACCTTCTATGGGGTGGGCAAAAAAATCTCCCGCGTCCTGTAACCTTTTTCCGCTCCGCCGCCACTATCCAACCGAAAGGGAACGTGTTCGGCCGGTTTCGGACAGTTCGGGAAAGGCCCTCGGCGCGGCGCCCGGCGGCTGGACGAGCGGAGGGCGCCCCACTTTTTGTCGAGGAAGTCGGTTTGCAGGTTTCGCGCTCTATCGACTTCGGATTGCCATTGTAAGACATCCGGGAGCATCGGGAATTTGACGGATACGACTTTAGAAGCGGACCGGCTGGACATCGCAGCCAGCCTCAACGGCGAAGGCGAGGCGTATGCCCGGCTGGTCCGCCGGTACCAAACCGATATTGCCGCCCGGATGAGGCGGTTCACGCGCGATCCGGCCGTTTTGGATGAACTGGTGCAGGATGTCTTCGTGGAGGCCTACTTGAGCCTCAAGGGCTTTCGCGGCCGCGCTCCGTTTATCCACTGGCTGAGAAAGGTGGCTACCCGGACCGGCTACCGTTACTGGAAGTCCCGGGCCGGCAGGATGGAAAAAGAACAGGAGCTTACGGAGACAATCCTGAACCTGGCCGCCGAACCGTCGGAGCTGAGCGCCTCCGAAGCGGCGGAAACGCTCTACCGGCTGCTGGAAAGACTGAAGCCGCCGGACCGGCTGGTGTTGACGCTGTTTTATTTCGAAGATTGCGACATCGAAGAGATCGCCGGGCGCACCGGGTGGACCCGCACGGGGACCAGGGTGCGGCTCCACAGGGCGCGCGGAAAACTGGGAAAAATCCTCAACGAGGAAGGGTTCCGGAGCATAGCAGATGTCTGATTTGTTTAATATTATTGAAGACTTGTCCGTCCGTGCCCGCATGGAGGAAACTCCTGCGGTGGATGTTGCGGCCAAAGTGGTCTCCCGGCTCGGCCGCGAAGCGCGTCAGGCGGTCTGGCCCCTTGCCGTGTTCGCATCCGGCGCCACGGTATGCGCGGTGGTGGTCCTGGGCCTCAGCCTGCCGCTCATGGAGATGTTTACGGACCCGCTGAGCGCCTTTTTCGTGGCGGCAATGGAAGTTTTGCATTGAGGAGTGGAATCGTGGCTCAAGACCAACAAGCCCCGGCCCTGGCAAGACCCGGCCGCCGCCGTTTGTGGAATGTCCTGCTGGCCCTGCTCATCTTCGTTTCGGGCATCGGGGTGGGCAGCGGTCTGACGGTCAAGTTCATGACCAACGCTTTCAAGAGGTCGTTTCAAAAACCGGATGCCCTTGCCGACCAAATCAGCAATCGCATGAAGCGGCGACTCGACCTCACCGACGAACAGACCGAGCAGGTCCGACGGATACTGGCCAAAAACATGGCGGGTTTCCGGGCGCTGCGCGCAGAATTCCGCCCCCGGCTGATCTCGCAGCTCGAAAAAACCCTGGACGAACTGGAATCCGTGCTCACGCCGGAACAGAGCCGGAAAATGAGACGGCGTTTCCGCTTTTTCCTGAAATTCTGGGTGCCGTCGGAACGGGCCGGTGAGTGGTCCGGCCTGCAGCAGCGACACGATCGCGATGCGCCGGCGTGGCCGGGGTCTTCCGAACCGCTTGAAAACAAGCCTCCTGTCAATCGAAAGGGGAGTGCGAAATGAAATGACCGTCAATCGGGACCCAATAGATGTTTGGAAGAATAAAGTTTTCCCTTCAGCAAGCAGGAGATACCCATGCGCGATAAACGGTTTTTGAAGCATCTGCCCGTCAAATTAGCAGTGGTGGTGTTACTGGTTCCCGCGTTCCTGGCGTTTACGGTCCCGGCGGAAGCCTGGACCCGCAGCCGTACCCGTACGGGGTGGGCGGGCCGTTCCGCCACGAAAAACGTGACCGGCACCCGGACAGGCACGGGTTACAACCGGACGGCCACGGTGACGGGGCCCCAGGGCAACACCGCAACGCGCCAGTCCGGCGGGAACTGGGACCCGGCCACCAAAACCTGGACCAGGAATGTCGTCGTCAACGGCCCGTTCGGGCAGTAGAGCGTGCCGGCGCGACATTTCAAATATCCAAAACAGGAAAGGCAACCGACCTTGAAAACCATAGGAATCGTCATCGGTACGTTGTTGTTTATGGTCTCGGCACTACCGTTGGCCATGGCCCAGCCCGCGTCCAACGCCAGGCTGTTCGACCAGATGGATACAAACGGGGACGGCGTGGTGAGCGAGCAGGAGTGGCACGCGGCCATGCAGAAACGGTTTGAGAGTATCGACAAGAACCGGGACGGCAACCTGTCCGCGGCAGAATGGCAGGAAATGAAAGACAGCCTGAGGGAGCGATTCGGATCGAGAAAGGGAGGCCGGTTCCGGTAGAGAACACGGGAAACACCTGCCGCCGGAACTCGTCCGGACAGCGGTCCGGGGGGCGGCTCTTCCTTTATTCCTACTTGACTTATCACCGCCGTTATGCCATGACTGGCATAACGGCGGTCGTTTTTTCGCCGCCGGGCCGAAAATGGAAATCGCAAGGGGGGTACCCATGCAACGCGAATTGTGATCTGCCGGCTTTTTCTACGCGATTCCTTTTTTCGGGTTGGTTCATTTCGATTTCCTCGCTCCGCCTGCGGTTCTCCTCGCTCCCCTGAGTCTTTCCAGCCGGTTTTTTGCTTCAGCCGGGCTCCATTTCCTGTCGCGGTTTTTTTGTGTTTCGAGGTTTTTGTAACGAAATCCTAAAGCTTTTTTAATGCATGTGGCGGTGCTGGTTTCAACCGTGTCAAGCGGAGGTTTTGCGGTTATGGATTTGGATATGGTACTGACGACATGCCCCTACTGTGCCTGCGGGTGCGGGATGGTGCTCGAAGTGATGGACGGAAAGATCATCCGGACCCTGCCGTCCAAGACGAGCCCCACCAACCGCGGCAAACTGTGCATCAAGGGGTGGAACGTCCATGAATTCATACAACACCGTGATCGGCTGACGAAGCCGCTCATTCGTGAAAACGGTTCCTTCCGGGAAGCCTCGTGGGGCGACGCGTTCAATCGCGCCGCAGGGGAACTTCGGAGGATCCGGGACACCTACGGGCCGGATAGCATCGCGTTTTTGAGTTCCGCCCGCTGCACCAACGAGGAGAACTACCTCCTCCAGAAATTCGCCCGGGCGGTCATCGGCACCAACAACGTGGACCACTGTGCACGGCTTTGACACGGTCCCACTGTGGCAGGTCTTGCCCTCGCGTTTGGAAGTGGTGCCATGACGAATTCGTTCGACGAGCTGGAAGATGCGGATTGCATCTTTGCCATCGGCTCGAATACCACGGTGGCGCATCCCATCGTCTCCACGCGGCTGATGAGAGCGCGGGCCAAGGGGCACAAGCTCGTGGTCTGCGACCCGAGAAAGTCCCATGTTTCCACCCTGGCGGACGTGCACATCCAGCACCGACTGGGGACCGACGTGGCGCTCGTTAACGGCATGATGCACATCATTTACAAGAACGGCTGGCATAACCAGGCGTTCGTCGACGAGCGCACGGAAAACTCCGCTGCACTCATCGAAACCATCGAGGCGTACACCCCGGAACGGGTTGCCGCGATCACCGGCGTGGACGAATCGACCATAGAGACCGTTGCCGAACTCTATGCCCGGTCGCCGGCCAGTTCCATCATCTACTGCCTGGGAATCACGCAGCACTGGACGGCGGTGGACA
Source organism: Syntrophobacterales bacterium Delta_01 (assembly GCA_001603845.1). Lineage (GTDB taxonomy): Bacteria > Desulfobacterota > Syntrophobacteria > Syntrophobacterales > Syntrophobacteraceae > SbD1. Next base: position 9,428 of record LUZZ01000123.1, read on the forward strand.
ACGTGAAGAGCCTGGCCAACCTCTCGATGCTGTGCGGGCAGATCGGAAGGCCTTCCACGGGCGTGAACCCGCTACGCGGCCAGAACAACGTGCAGGGCGCGTGCGACATGGGCGGCCTGCCCAACGTCTATCCCGGCTATCAGGCGGTAACGGTCCCCGACATCCGGAAAAAATTCGAAACCGCCTGGAAACGGGAACTGCCCTCCAACGTGGGTTTGAGCATCATGGAGATGATGGACGGGTGCCTGGACGGCCGGATCAAGGCCATGGTGATCCTGGGCGAAAACCCGGTGGTGAGCGACCCGGATTCCAACCACGTGAAGCACGCCCTGGAATCCACCGAATTCATGCTGTCCATCGATATCTTTCCCACCCCCACCACGCAGTTGGCCGACGTGGTCCTTCCGGCGGCTTCGTTCGCCGAGGTGGACGGCACGTTCACCAACTCGGAAAGGCGCGTGCAGCGGGTGCGCAAGGTCATAGAACCCATGGCCGGCAAGACGAACTGGCAGATCCTGCAGGAACTCGCCACGCTGCTCGACTATCCCATGGATTACAAGTCGTCGGAGGAACTCTTCAACGAGATGGCGAGCCTTACTCCTTCCTATGCCGGGATGAACTATCCGCGCATCGCGCAAAATGGGCTGTGCTGGCCGTGTCCGACCTGCGACCACCAGGGAACGGTCTTCCTGCACGCCGGCAAGTTCACGAGGGGGCGCGGCCTTTTCCACGCCGTGGAATACAAGCCCCCGGCGGAAGTCCCCGACGAGGAATACCCGTTCTGGATGACCACCGGCACGGAATACGCCCACTACCTGACGGGCAGCATGACCCGCCGGTGCAGCCACCTGGATAAAGAGATGCCCGAACTGGTCACGGACCTCAACCCGGAAGACGGCAGGAGGCTGGGGATCGCGCACGGCGAAACCATACGGGTTTCCAGCCGCCGCGGTACCCTGCTGTCCAAGGTGCAGATCGTGGACCGGGTAAAGCCCGGAATGATCTTCATGCCCCTGCACTTCGAAGAGGCTGCGGCGAACCTGCTGACGAGCCCGGCTCTGGACCCCATCAGCAAGACTCCGGAATACAAGGTGTGCGCCGTCAAGCTGGAAAAGGTGGTTGAAGGCGAGGTAAAAGGCGGCCTGGAAGCAGGCGCCTGATACGGGCGAAGGGCGTCCCGAAGCGAGGGCCGCCCCTCCCGTGCGGCGTGTAGCCGCATACACAACCGGCGAAAAAGACAAGGGGCAGCTGCCCGCAACTGCGGGCGGCTGCCCCTTTTGTATGGCATGAAGACTGCGGGTTCGCGGCCTGCAAGCCGGTCAGGACGTCGCCTTGCCGATGGCCCCGCCTTCCCGAAGCTCCCGGTACTCGTCTTCGGTATACCCCAGCATCTTCACGATGATATCCTTATTATGCTCGCCCAGTTGGGGCGGCCTCAGGCTCACCCCGGCGGGCGTCGCCGAAAACTTGTACGGAAAGCCCAGGTACTTGACCTTCCCGGAAACCGGGTGGTCCAGTTCGAAGACCATTTCCCGGTCCGCGATGTTCGGGTCGGAGAACACCTGCTCCATGTCGAGCACGGGGCCGCAGGGCAGGCCGGCGGCTTCGAAGATCTCCAGCCATTCGGAGCTGTCCTTTTCGAGCATCTTCCTTTCCAGGATGGGCATGATCTCATCGCGGTGCTTGAGCCGGTCGGAGTTCGTGGCAAAGCGCGGGTCGTCGATCAGGGACTCGACCCCCAGCGCCCGGCAGAACCGGGGGTACATGACGTCATTGGTGGCCGCCACCTGCACGTACTTGCCGTCTCTGGCCGGGAAAGCCCGTGCCGGCACGCGGTGAACGTGGTCCATGCCCCATCGTTCCGGGGATTTGCCCGTGGCGAAGTACTCGGTCGCCATGATGGTCAGGGTGGAGATCATCGAGTCGTAGAGCGCGACGTCGATGTACTGCCCCGTGCCCCGCTGGAGCCGGTTGACGTAGGCGGCCTGGATGGCCGTCACCGCGTACAGGGCGGCAAGGATGTCCGTAATGGGTATTCCGACTTTGACCGGAGACCGTCCACGTTCCCCAGTGATGGACATCAGCCCGGTCATTCCCTGGATAATCGGGTCGTAGGCTTTCTTGTTCCTGTAGGTCCCATATTGGCCAAAGCCGGAAATCGAACAATAGATCAACCCGGGATTGTCCTGCTTGAGGGTGTCGTAGTCCACCCCCAGCTTTCTGACCACGCCCGGCGTGAAGTTCTCGACGACGATGTCCGAGGTTTGGGCGAGTTCCCGGACGATCCTGCGGGCCCGGGCGTCCTTGAGGTTCAGCGTGACGGACCTCTTGTTGCGGTTGAGGGCCATGTAGTAGCCGCTGCCGCCCGTCGGCAGGAAAGGGGGCCACTCGCGGCTCTCGTCCCCGCCCGGGGGTTCCACTTTCACCACCTGCGCTCCCAGGTCTCCCAGGATCATGGTGGCGAACGGCCCCGCCAGGACCCTCGTAAAATCCAGGACGCGCACCCCGTTGAGCGGTTGGGTTTCCATCTACTTGCTCCCCGTCTTCGTCGTGTCCGCTGGATCTTGTCTGTAGGTGAACTTCCTGGAGAAGACCGCGCGCGCTATCATGTTCATCTGGGCCTGGGTGGTCCCGCCGCCGATCTGGAACATGCGCACGTCGCGCAGCATCCGTTCGATGGGCATGTCCTGGGAGTACCCGTAGGCGCCGAACATCTGGAGGCTTTCGCTCACCACCTCGAACATGGCGTGGCTGCCGAACGCTTTGGCCATGGACGCCTCCTTCATGTGCGGCAGCATGACGTTGTTGGGAAGATGCCTGGCGTTGCACGCCGCCCTGTAGATCAGCAGCCTTGCGCACTCGATTTTTATCTCCGCGTCCGCCATCATCCACTGCAGTCCCTGGTACTCGGCAAGCAGCCGGCCGAAGGTTTGGCGTTTGAGCATCCAGTCGACGGCCAGGTTGTGCGCTCCCTGCGCCAGCCCCAGCGCCACGGCGCTTGCGCCCACGCGCTGCGCGTTGTAGCCGTTCATCAGGTTCTTGAAGCTCTCGTTTCCGTCGCCGTGGACGACGACGTTGGAGGCCGGCACTTCACAGTCTTCGAAGATCAGCTCGGTTTCGGGAATGCCCCTCAGGCCCATGGCCTGTTCCACCTTGCCGAAGGTGAAGCCGGGCGTGCCCTTGTCCACCAGGATGCCGCCGATGCCCAGGTCTTTCCCGTCCTCGATGAAGCGTGCGAAGATCAGGTTGGTGATCGCCAGGCCGCCTCCGGTGATCCAGTGCTTGGTGCCGTTGAGGACGTATTTGTTTCCCTTTTTTTCCGCACGGGTCTTGAGTTCCGTGAGGGCCGTTCCGGCGTCGGGTTCCGTCATGCCGATGGCCGGCTTGTCCGCATCCTTGAGAATGCGCTCGGCAACCACCTTCCGCTGTTCTTCAGTCCCGTACGCCATAATGCAGCCCAGGGCCCCCATGTTGGTTTCCACCAGGATGCGCGCCGTGGCGCCGCAGTACTTGGCCGCGGTTTCGGTGGCCAGCACGGCGTCGATCAGGGGGCGGCCCTGTCCGCCGTACTCCTTGGGAATGGTCATGCCGAGAAGACCCAGGTCCCTCAACAGGTAGGCGTTTTCCCAGGGATATTCATGGTTCTGGTCCCACCGTGCGGCCTTGGGAGCGAACTCCTTCCTGCCGAGGTTGTCCACAAGGTCGATGATTTCTTTTTGTTCCGGTAAAAGCTGAAAATCCATTATTTCCTCTCCTGTGCGATTCTACCGTACTCGAATGAATCCGATTTGGCCGGGTGCAACCCGCACCGGTCCGCCTGTGTCGTGAGCTGATGGGCGCGGTACGGGCGGAATACCGCCCGCCCCTCCTGCCCCTCTCCCGCACCGTTATTCAGGCAATGAATATGCCAATGGCAAATTCTCCGACATATTATTGAAATTACAGTGGTAATAGGTCGAAGTCGCAGAGGGGCGATTTAAAGCTATCTCAATATCCGCAAATTTCATTCGACTTGTGGTATATAAGATTCGATTCGTGTTTATGATCGTCGTACGTCTCGGCCCGACCCGCCAGCCGCCGGGCCGGAAGGAAGGAGTCCCACGATGCCGGCACAAAAGTACAGGTTCGGCTTCATCGCCAATTCCAATGAAATTGCGGACATGTTCACGGCGTGCATCGACCCCTACAGCGAAGAGGTGACCGTGCGGTACGGCACGATGGAGGAGGCTGTCCCGGTCGCCGGGGAACTGCTGGAAAGCGGAATGGAAGTCCTGCTGTGCAGCGACGGCACGGGAAGCCTGCTCCTCCAAACCATGGGGCAGCCCATCGTCAACATCACCAGGACGCATCTCGACGTTTTGAAAGCCCTCATGGAGGCCAAGAAGCACGGGCCGTTCATCGGCATCACGAACTACGGAGCCCCCATCGGGGGGATCGAACTCTTCGACGACCTGCTGTCGATAAAGACGCGGCAGGTGGTGTTCACCAACAAGACCGAGCTGATCCAGGGGATTTCGGAAGCCGTGCAGGCGGGCATCGACTGCCTGGTGGGGGCCGGGATTTCGCAGCATATCGTGGGTGGATTCGGGGGGAGTTTCGTGCGGGTGCCCTTGCGGCGCGACATGATCGTCCAGGCCCTCAAGGAAGCCAGGGCCATGGCGGCGGCGAGGCGCAAGGAGAAAAAAGACCAGGAGGAGATGCGCACCGTCCTCCAGATCATCAAAGAGGGAATGCTGGTCATCGACAACTTCGATAATGTGAAGATTTGTAACCAGGCCGCCGCGGACATCCTGGGGGTAAGCCTGCAGGAGGTGATCGGAAAGCCGGTTTCCGGGTTCCTGGAGGATTCGGATCTTTTGGGGATCTTGCGAAACGGCAAGGCGGAGCTGGATCAGATTTGCCGGCTGGGCGGCGAATACCTGGTCACCAACTGCCTGCCGATCGTCATCGACGGGATGACCCAGGGGGTGGTGTCAACATTCAAGGAAGCCACGCGGATCCACAACATCGACC
>LUZZ01000124.1 GCA_001603845.1 Syntrophobacterales bacterium Delta_01
CTACCGGAAGCCGGAACTCTACACCGCGTTTGTAAGTTGTTAATCGTTGCCCGCTGTTGTACAATAAGCTGTACAATCAAGCTTAATTACGGAGGCCGCAAATGAACGCCATCACCTACTCCCAGGCTCGCGCCGATCTTGCCCGGACGATGAACAGGGTTTGCGACGATCATTCTCCGATCATCATAACACGCAAGAACCAGAGATCGGTGGTGATGATTTCGCTCGAAGACTACCAGGCCATGGAAGAAACGGCTTATCTTCTCCGCAGCCCCGCAAACGCCCAAAGGCTGATGGAATCGATAGCGGAATTGGAAGGCGGCGGCGGAACGGAACGGGAAATGATCGAGTGAGGACCATCTTCTCCGAACATGCCTGGGAGGATTATCTCTACTGGCAGCGAACGGATCGAAAAATTCTCGACCGCATCAATAAATTGATCAGGGAAATCCAAAGATCTCCGTTCGAGGGGATGGGCAAGCCGGAGCCTTTGAAGCACGGCCTTTCCGGGTACTGGTCCCGCCGCATAACAGACGAACACCGATTGGTCTACAAGGTGGAAATGGATGCATTGCTCATCGCCCAGATGCGATTTCACTATTAGTGTTTGAGCATAATCCGCATCCGGACCCCGGATATCTATTCCCCAAGATACACTTCCCGCACCCGTTCATCTTTGAGCAGTTCACGGCCGGGGCCTTCCAGGACGATGTTTCCGGTTTCCAACACGTAGCCGTAGTGGGCGATGTGCAACGCGGCCATGGCATTTTGCTCTATCAGCAGGATTGTCGCCCCTTCGCGGTTTACCTGTTCGATCGTTTTGAAAACCTCGTTTACCATCAGCGGAGCCAAGCCCAGCGACGGTTCGTCGAGAAGCACCAGCCTGGGCTTGCTCATGAGCGCCCGGCCGAACGCCAGCATCTGCTGCTCCCCGCCGCTAAGCGTTCCGGCAAGCTGCCCCCGCCGTTCCCTGAGGCGCGGAAAAAGCGAGAAGACCCACTCCGCCTGCCGGCGAAAATCGGCGGCACTCAGGCTGTAGGCGCCCAGTTCCAGGTTTTCCAGCACGGTGAGGTTCTGAAAAACCCGCCGGCCCTCGGGGCTCACGCCGATCCCGCGTTGAATCACCTGGTGCGTCCCCAGGCGCGTTATGTCCTCCCCCCGGAAGATCACGGACCCGCTCTGAGGCTTCACCAGGCCAACCAGGGCGCGGAGAGTGGTGGATTTCCCGGCCCCGTTGGCGCCGATCAGGGTCACGATTCGGCCTTCTTCGACGTCGAGGTGGACGCCCTTCAAGGCGTGGATTCCGCCGTAATAGACGTGGAGGTCCTTAGCCTGCAGCATCATAGCCGGGTATCCCCAGGTATGCCTTGATGACGGCGGGATTTTTTCGGATCTCATCGGCCGCGCCCTCGGCGATGGACAGGCCGTGGTCCAGGACCTTGATTCGCTCGCAAAGGTTCATGACGAACTTCATGTCGTGTTCGATGAGAAAAATGGCGACCTCGTACTTGTCGCGGATCAACCGGATGAGGCCGGCCAGTTCCATGGTCTCCATGGGGTTCATGCCGGCGGCCGGTTCGTCGAGCAGGAGCAGTTGCGGGCGGGTGGCGAGGGCGCGGGCGATTTCCAATTTTCGCTGCTGGCCGTAGGGAAGCCCGCCCGCCTGCTCGGAAGACAGGTGCGCCAGCCTCAGCTCTTCCAGAAACCGCATGGACTCTTCGCGGATTCTTCGCTCCTCCCGGCGGTGCACGGGAGAGCCCAGCATGGCCCGCCAGAAACTGGATCTGATGGAGCGGTGGAAAGAAACCATCACGTTTTCCAGAACGCTCATATCGCTGAAAAGCCGGATGTTCTGGAATGTCCGCGCGATGCCCGCGGCGTTCACCCGGTGGGCGGGAAGGCGGGTGATGTCCTGCCCGCGGAACAGTATCCGGCCCCCGGTAGGTATGAGAAGACCGGCTATCATGTTGAAAACGGTCGTTTTCCCGGCGCCGTTGGGACCGATGAGCCCCACCACTTCGCGGGGCCGGACCGTCATGGAAAAATCCTGCACCGCGGCCAGACCTCCGAACTGCATGCTTACCTTTTGCATCCCCAGAAGGGTTTTCATCGGCCGCCGCCCAATCGTTTCATCTTCCCGGCCACGAAGTCCCAACTGAACTCCCGGCGGCCCAGAAGGCCTTTCCTGGCAAATATGATGACCAGCATCAGGATGAGGCTGAACATCACCATCCGCATGCCGGGGATTCCGGGAATGGTGACAAAGCCCAGGTCGATGGGGTTCTCGACGATTCGCAGCGCCTCCCCTCCCCAGGCGAAAAGCGCCGCGCCCAGCACCGCGCCCGTGGTGCTCCCCAAGCCTCCCACCACGATGATGATCAGAAGGTTGAACGTCAGCATGAACGTGAACAGCGTGGGTGAAATGGTGGTGATGAGGTGTGCGAGAAGACCTCCGCCCACCCCCGAAAAAAAGGCGCTGATCATGAACGCCAGCAGGAGGTTCCGGAAGGGATCGATGCCCATGGCCCGTGCGGCCGTCTCGTCTTCCCGCAGGGCCTTCATTGCCCGCCCGTAGCTGCTGTCCACCAGCTTTTTTATCGCCACGATCGTAACGGCGGCGACGCCCCAAGCCCACCACAGGTTCGTGTGTTCGGCAAGCCCCTTGAGCCCCAGCGATCCGTTCGTAAGGCTCTGGGCCGCATTGCACAACACGCGCACCACTTCGCCAAACCCGAAGGTGACGATGGCCAGGTAGTCGCCCCGCACCCTGAAAACCGGAAAACTTATGACGAAGGCAAACGCGGCGGCCATGAACCCGGCCGCCAGGAGAGACACCCCGAACGGGACGTGGATCACGTTCAGCGGCCAGACCAGCCCTTCGATGATGAAATTCATCTGCTTTTCCGCCGGGCTCATGGTGAGCAGCGCCGACGTGTAGGCCCCGATGGCGATAAAGGCGTTCGGCCCGAGATGGAGCAGGCCGCACACCCCGTTTATCAGGTTGTAGCTCACGGCCAGGGTGATAAAAATAGCCATGTTATTGAGAATGCGGACCTGGTAGGCCGACCCGAAACGGTCGAAAAGAAACAGGGCGCCGAAAAGGCATACCAGCGAGGCCAGGTTCAGGCCCAGTTTGAGTCGATGTCCCATTATCTCCTACTCGATGATCGGCTCGCCCATGATGCCCGTCGGCCTGAACAGCAGCACCAGTATCAGGATGACGAAGGCAAACGCATCCCGGTACTGGGCCAGGCCGGGCATGAGGGCAACGATCATTATTTCGCTGAGCCCCAGCAGAAACCCTCCGATCACCGCCCCCATGATGTTGCCGATTCCTCCCAGCACCGCGGCCACAAAGGCCTTGATCCCGGGCAGTATTCCGATAAAAGGGTTCACCTGCGGGTATTTCATCGCCCACATGATCCCGCCGGCACCCGCCAGGCAGGAACCCAGCAGGAAGGTGAAGGCAACGATTCTGTCGAGGTTGATGCCCATGAGCCGCGTGGCCTCGAAATCACGGGAGGCCGCGCGCATGGCCTTGCCCGCCCTGGTACGGTAGACGATATAGAGCAGGCACAAAAGGAGCACCACGGTGATCAGGGGAGTGTAGATGGTCAGCACCTGCACGTGCAGTCCGCCGACCAGGATCACCTTGCCGAAAAAATCCGGGCGCGGAAAAGGTCTGGGAACTCCGCCCAGCATGACCAGCGCCAGGTTTTCCAGCAGAAACGAAGCCCCGATAGCCGAGATGAGAAGAGAAATCCGCGGTGCTTCGCGCAACGGCCTGTATGCCGCCCGATCCAGGAGAATTCCCGTCAGGCCGGTAAACACGATGGCCAGCGGAAACGAAAAATACCAGGGAAGCGCAAAGAGAGCGATACCGTAGATGGCGGCATAGGCCGCAACCATCAACAGATCGCCGTGCGCGAAATTAATGAGGCGCAAAATACCGTAAACCATGGTGTAGCCGATGGCCACCAGGGCATAAAGACTCCCGAGCGAGATTCCGTTGATCATTTGCTGGATAAAAAGAGTAGAACTCATCGATACTTATCCGAAACCATCCGCTTTCTGAAATCGGGTCCCGCCCCTTCCGGATCCCGCCGGCGCGGTGCAAAAGGCGGCAACCATAAATGGCTGATTGCGCGGCCGAATGTCAATCTTATATCAAATTAGGTTCAAAATGGTATCAAAACGATGCCTTAAAACGCAGGGGAATCGACCTCGGCGGCGGCGCGCTTGCGCGTTCGGCTGCATCCGGGGAGCACGGGACAAGCCTTCCCCCGCTCTTCCCAAAGTACCGGCTTGAACGCAAGTCATTCCATCGGGCGGGCGGTGCGGCCGGGGCAATGCGGGCCTTACGGCAAAAGTATAGCATGCAGGGGAAGGCTAAGGGTAGAGCCGGCGTGACGATTTGGTATTACCCTCTTACCGGCCGGCTTGCCGGGAGCGGAAAAAACGGGCGGCGGTGCAGAGCGGCGATCAGTCCAGGCCGTGCTGTTTCATTTTTCTCCAAAGAGTGCTCCTGCCCCAGCCCAGAATTTGTGCGGCCGCGTTCCGGCGGCCCTTGGTCTTGATGAGGGCGTCCATGATCATCTTGCGTTCGATTTCGTTCCAATTGGGGCCGGTGCCGGCGGGTCCGGTCGGATACGTGAACCCGGCCTGACCGTCTCCTGCGGCATCCGGCCGCGGCCGGCCGTGCCTTGCCTCGCCGCCTTCCACGAACCCGGCGAGCAGCGTGTGGTGGATTTCGGCGTTCAATATCCGTTGTTCCTGTTCCGATTTCCGCTTGAACGCGATGGTGACCTTTCCTACCAGGTCCTTGATGTCCGCCGGTTTCAACATGAAGTCGAAGGCCCCGCCCCTCATGGCTTCCACCGCCGTCTGGACCGTTCCGCGGCCGGTGAGCATCAGCACTTCCACCAGCGGATCGATTTCCTTGATCTTGTGCAGCGTGGCCACCCCATCCATCCCGGGCATGAGGATGTCCAGGATCACCACGTCGATGCTCCCGGCCCGCACCTTATCGAGCGCCTCTTCGCCGCAGAAGGCCTTCTCCACGGCAAATCCCCTCGTTGCCAGCCGTTCCGCCAGGGGCTCCACAAAATCCACTTCATCGTCAACAAGCAATACGCATATTTTCATCATCTTCTTCTCCGTCCCATGGACATGCGAACGGACAATCGCCCCCCTTTATGCAGGCCCGTTCGAACCGGCCTGCGTTCCCGTCTCCCGTTCGGCGTTTTTCAGCGCTTTTATGATATCCGCGATATCCGCAGGCTTTCGCAGATATTCGCATGCACCCAGAAACCGGGCCTGAGCCTCATCGGCCTCCGACCCGTGGCCCGAAAGAATGATCACCTGGATCTCGGGGCGAATCTTCTTTGTGCGCCGCAAAACTTCCATCCCGTCGATTCCGGGCATTTTGAGATCGAGGAGCATCACCTTTGCCGGACAGTCGGATATCGCTCGCAGCGCCTGTTCTCCATCGAGGGCCACATGCGGGGTGAACCCCCGAAGAGAGAGCCTTTCCGCCAGAGCCAGTGCGAAATCCTCTTCATCGTCAACCAGTAGAATATCCAGTCCCATTTTAAAAGCAGCTTTCGTAAGCATTGTAAAGATCGGCCCGCTACACGCGCGAAGAGGCGGACTGTTCGCCGGACTCGGGCACGGCGTCTTTCAGCATCAACCGGAATCCTCCACCCAGGTCTTCCGGCCATTGGACGGCAATTTCCAGGACGGAGGCCAACTGCAGGAACTCCTGCCATACATCGGATCGGCCAAACGCGCCCTTCAAGTCGAGATCCTCCCGAGACTCGCATTCGCAGGCAATCTCCACGCAGGGGCGGCCCTGCCCTTCCACCACCCGCACTTCGATGGCGGCTTTTCCCGACACCGCGTCCATGCAGGCCTCGACGGCCTTGGTGAGCGCCATCTGCACCCGGAACGGGCTGGTGGAAAACGCCACCGGGTCCGGGACGACCACCGCCTTCAGCTCCACGTTTTTCAGCCTGGCAAACCGTTCCGCGAGGCCGACCGTGCGGACGACCAGCACGTTCAGGTCGATGCTCACCACCGGGTAGTCCATGCTGTGCGCAAACTGGTTGAACCGGGTAGTGATCTCCACGCCCCGCCGGATCTGGTCCGAAATCTTGCCAATGGAACGCAGCAGCCTTTCGCGGTGCGGCAGCGGAGCGTCTTTGCTCAGGGCGAGCAGATCCGACATGAGCCCGTTCGACTCGTTGATGATCGCCAGGACGTTCTTCAGTTCGTGAGTCACCCCGGCGGCGATTTTACCGAAAAAAGCGACCTCTTTGCCTTCCAACGGATATCCTTGTGCCGGGTCGGAACATACCGGCGGTTGTCATTTCGTTTCGGTTTCGCACTTCCGGACCTTCCGATAAGCTTCCTGCATCATCTCGGTAAGCTTGTCGATGTCCACCGGCTTTTCGAGGTACCCGAAGGCACCGAGTTCTTTGCACAGGTTTTCGATATCCTTGGAACCGTGCCCGGTGAGCACGATGACCTCCACGTTCGGGTGCTTGCGCTTTACCTGCCGCAGCACTTCGAGGCCGTCGATGCCCGGCATCTTGAGGTCGAGGACCATGACCTCCGGTTCGTCATCGTCGATCACCGACAGGGCCTCTTCGCCGCCGTAGACCACGGCCGAAATGTAGTCGCGCATCTGGAGCCGTTCGGAAAGCGTTTCCACGAATTCCCGTTCATCGTCTACCAGCAGCACCTTGGACGGGGCGTCGAAATCGAATTTGCGGTACACGTCGGTCTGGTAGAAGCCGGCGCCTACCTTGGTCTGCACGTCCGCCACGCCGGGGACCGCCATGGCGAGCCGCGTCAGTTCATCTTCGAGGGCGGACAGCAGCAGCACGTGCCGGTTGATTTCGATGATGACCCGGCCGTCTTTTGCCGAAACCGACACGTCGTGTCCTTCCCCGGCAAGCTTTACGCCCACTTCGGATGCCAGCGCGAAATCCCGCACGGCCTTCCTGGACTGCTCGGACACGCACAGCACGCCCCGGTTGAGGTTTTCGCAAATCTGTGAGACCGCTTCGTCCGGGCTCAGCTTGTTCAATGGAAGCACCATGTCGTAGAACTGCGCATTCCAGGGATCGTTCTTCCTGAACACATGGTCGGCCCACTGCGCCAGGGTTTCGTCTTCGCGGTGGATTCTTTTAATGGCCTCCTTTTCGGATATCATGTCCACCCGGCAGGCCAGCGCCGTGCGGTATTTCATGTTGGCGATGAGGCACACGTTGAGCGCGTGGGACACCTCCCTGGGCACCATGAGGCTCGACAGTCCCGCGATCACCAGGTCGCTCGCTTCCAGAAAGTCCGCCAACACCCTTCTGAGGTAGGCGACGCAGCGCTCCTTTTCGTGGGTGAACTTGTTGAAAATCGACGGCTTTCCGGTAAGGGCTTTCCGGATCCTGCCTTCATCCATCTCGTAGCGTTTCCCCGCCTCGGCGATCAGCACCGTGTCGTCGAGGTAGCGGTAGCCCGTTTTCTCCACCACGCCGCGGATAACTTCTTCCGCACCGCAGTAAGAACCGAAAAAAACGTTTACAACCGACATGGCCTCTTATTCCTTCCCTTTAGCGTCGTCGATAAAACAAACCGAAAGCAGGGGACAGCTCTCTTTACACTCGGTATGCGCCTTTAAATGGATGAACTCGACGGCGTTGGAAATAGTCGAAAATATATGCTCGCGGCCGATTTTTTCTATTAGATGTGTTCGCGTCAGAACTGCAAGCACTTTTTCGTTGAGCCCGGCAAAGGAAATATCGTAGCCGGCGCTGCGCACCCGGTCCACGATCAGCGACAGCATCTCCTCGCCAGAGGCGTCCATGTCGTTGATCCCGTTGGCAACGATCAGTATATGTTTGAGCTCGGGCGTCACCCGGATGCGTTCGGTCACCTTTTCTTCCAGGTACCCGGCGTTTGCGTAGAAAAGCGCGCCGTCGAACCGGATCAGGGCGATGTGCCGGCACTCTTTGAGCCCATAGTCCCGGGCGCTCTGGAATGACTTGTCCGGGTACATGGACAGGGTCGTGACCTTGGGCCTCATGCTCTTATACAGAAACATGCCCAGCGACAGGAAAACACCGATCATGATCCCCTTGTCGAGGTGCGGTGCGGTGATCAGCGTGGCCACGAAGGTGATGATGGAAAAGAGCCCGTCGTACCACTGCGCCTTCCAGGCGTGCACGAACCCGGATACGTTGATGAGCCCGATGACCGCCATCATGATGACCGCCGCCAGCACTGACTGGGGCAGGTGGTAGAGAAGCGGCGTGAAGAAAAGCAAAACGATGGCCACCGTAATGCTGGTGAACACACTGGAAAGGCCGGTCACCGCCCCGGACTGGATGTTCACCGCCGAGCGGGAAAACGACCCCGACACCGGGAAGCTCCGCCCGAAAGCCCCCACCACGTTGGCGATCCCCTGCCCTATCAGCTCCTGGTTGGGATCGAGCCTCTGTCCCGTCTTGGCGGCCATGGCCTTGGCGATGGAGATGGCTTCCATGAAGCCCAGAAGCGAGATGATGGCGGCAATGGGAAGCAGTTTGAAAACCATGCCCATTTCCATCTTGGGAAACCCCAGCCCCGGAAGGCCGGCGGGGATGTTTCCCACGACGCTTCCGCCGCCCATCAGCAGCAGGGCCTTTTCGTCGATGGCCTGGTTTCCGATTTTGAGCACCCAGGTCGAACCGTCCGATTTCATCGTGGGCGGGACCTGGCCGGTCGGAAAGTAAAAGGTCTTGCCCTCCGAATCCTTTGCCGCGGTGAGCACAAAGCAGCGAAGGTCGGCGCGGCAGCGGCCCATGTCGCCTTTCAACTGGCCCATCCGGGCATCCACAACGTCGCACTCGTGCTTGAGATCCAGCGTTTCGATGGAATTGGCGCCCCGGATTTCCTCGGCCTTGTTGAGCTTCGGGGTGATTTCGGCCCTCTGGGCTGCAAGCTGCTTGCTTTCCTTTGCGGCATCGTTGAACGTGCTTATCAGTTCACGGCACTCGCTGGAGGCGATCATGTTCACCGGGACCTTGATGTTTTTCTCGTAGCCGCTGGCCCAGGAGATCACGGTGGTGACCACCACCGCAACCAGTACGTAGGGGATGCGTTTGTTCACCCGCCTCAGCCCGTACATGATGCAGAAGGCGAGGATCCCCAGCCCCAGAGTGGGCCAGTGCGTATGATTGATCGCCGCCTTGATGACCAGGTAAATGGTCTGGTAATGATGTTCGGCCGTGTCCACCTGCACGTTGAACATCTTGGCGAGCTGCGAGGTGGCGATGATGATGGCGCCGGCATTGGTGAAACCGTTTACCACCGGGTGGGACAGAAAGTTCACCACGATGCCCAGCCGCAGGACTCCCAGGGAAAACTGGAAAAGCCCGACCAGAAAGGCCAGCATGATCGCGTAAGCCACAAACGCATTGCTGCCCGTGGCGGCGTAGGGAGCCAGGGCGGCGGAAGTCATGAGCGACACGATGGCCACGGGGCCGGTGGCCAGTTGGCGGCTCGACCCGAAAAGGGCCGCGAGGAACGGCGGAAAAAAGGAGGCGTACAGGCCGTAATAGACCGGCATTCCGGCAAGCTGAGCGTATGCCATGGACTGAGGAATGAGGATCAGCGCAACTGTCAGTCCGGACACCAGGTCCAGTTTCAACGTAGTTGGATTTACGTCCTTGAGCCATTCCAGAAATGGAAAAATCCGACGAAGCATAGCCATAAATCCCTTATCCGGTCCAAGACTATAGGAATCGAATCGATAAATCGATTTTCACCGACTGCGAGCGATCCGCATTCGCGGCGGCAAAACGCGCTCTAGGATGTATTATTCGCGTCCTTCATTGCACGGCCGGCGGCCACCGCGCGAATCTTCCCGATCAGCTCGTCGATATTCACCGGCTTCATGAGAAACTCGTAGGGTCCCGGTCCCGCATCCGCCATTTGGGGTGAGCCGTGCCCCGTGAGCAAAATGACGCCGGTCTCCAGGCGGGCGGACCGCATCCGCTCCAGGATCTCCATGCCGCTCAGGCCGGGCATCATCATGTCCAGGACGACCACGTCCGGCCGGTCGGCCTCGATCATCCTCAGGCCCTCCTCGCCGCTGAAAGCGGTCGAAGTGGGAATCCCCCTCAGGTTCAGCCTTTCCGCCAGGGCGGATGCAAACTCCTCCTCGTCGTCGACCAGGAGCACTTTGGGCTCTTTCATGCCTTTCACCCAGCTTTCGGTTGTGTTTGCTTCTTGGGCAGGTAGACGGTCATCGTGGTGCCCTGCCCTTCCCTGCTTCTGGCCTCGATCTGCCCGCCCAGCCTTTTGATGATCCCGTAAGTGAGAAACAAGCCGAGACCGGTGCCGTACCCCTTCTTCTTGGTCGAGAAGAAGGGCTCGAAGAGACGCTTCAACGTCTCCTCCGACATTCCGCACCCGTTGTCTTCCACTGCCACCGCGATGGTGTCGGCATCGTTGTCCCAGGAGGTGATGGACACCGTTCCGCCGTTTTCCACCGCCGCGAGAGCGTTGCTCATGATATTGATGAACACCTGCTGGAGTTCGCCCCGGTCGGACGGAATCCCGGGCAGGTTTTCTC
Organism: Syntrophobacterales bacterium Delta_01; assembly: GCA_001603845.1. Lineage (GTDB taxonomy): Bacteria > Desulfobacterota > Syntrophobacteria > Syntrophobacterales > Syntrophobacteraceae > SbD1. The sequence continues at coordinate 10,616 of LUZZ01000124.1, forward strand.
CGAGCTGGAACCGGACCGAAATGTTGCGGTAGAGCGCTTCCTTTTCCAGGAACTCGGCGGTTTCCTTGATGACCTCGTTGATGTCCAGCACTTCGAGCTGGCGCTCCATCCGGCGGGCAAACCCCAGGAGCCGGTGCGTTATGGACCGGCAGCGCTCGACCGACTTGATGACGGCATCGGTGAGGGACAGGAATTTTTCCTTCTCCGCAAAATCGGCCCCGTACTCGATGAGGTCTTTCATCAGGCCGGCCTTCTCGTTGATGATGGCCATCGGATTGTTGATTTCGTGGGCCACGCCGGCCGCAAGCCTGCCGATCGACGACAGCTTTTGGCTGTGTTCGATCTCACGGAAGGCGGCCTCGCGCTTCTGTTCGCTTTCCAGGAGGCGCTTCATCAGCAGGTCGGTCACTTTGAACACGGCGAGCAAAATGATGCACACCCCGGCCAGGAACACGTAGAAAATGTCCGTTTGGAGGGTATACCAGGAACGAAACAGCTCCCCCATCTGCTTTACGACCACCAGCACATAGGGAGCGTGGGGAAAGTAGGTGTAGGCCACCAGGACCTCCCGCCCGTGGGAATCCTTTGTTTCCAGGACGTTGGCCGCGGTGGAGTACGGAGGCAGCTTGAGTTCGAAAACGTCCAGCACGTTTCCGTAATTCTTGGTGGCCGTCTGGATGACCCCGTTGGTGTTGATCAGGAAACCGTCGCTTTTGGCGTCCAGGCGCATCGAAGCCAGCAGATCGTCAATTTTCTGCGTGTCGATGGTCGCCCGGATCACCCACGATTTCCCGTCATCGGTCTGGCGCTGCACGGCCATCACAATGTGGGGAAACCTTCTGAACCCCATGAACACGTCACTGATGTACGTGCCCCGTATCTTCACCTCGTGCAGCCAGGGCTGTTCGCTGTAATCGCGCCCCTTCAGCTCGTAGGGCCCCACGTAGCTCACCTGCACTCCGTTCGAGTCGATCAGGCCCAGGTCCACGAACCCCCCGAACTCCCGCTTCATCACCCGGAAAATCCGGTTGAGATTCGCCTCGTCCGCCAAATCGTCGAACGTATACGCCGAGGCGATGAAGCTCACCGCCGAAAGGCGCTCGGCCAGGAAAAGCTCCGTGGAGTGCCGGGTCTTGTTCACCAGCACGAGCAGCGGATTCAGGATCTCTTCCCTCAATCTTTCCTGGTACTGGTGGGCGTTGATGAGCGCCATCGCAAAAAGAGGCACAATGGTGATGACGAGCATCAGGAGGATGATTCTTCTGCGAAGTAAGCGGCAGATTTCCGGAGAGCTGATTTCCTCCGGAAAATGAAGAAAACTGAACTTGCGGAACCTGTTCAGGAGGGACATAACCGCCTTTCGAATCTAGAAGGAATGGCCGCCGTCCAGCGGGCCCGCCCCCCGAAAGATCTCCGAAACGGAGTCGTGGCGCGGAGCCCTTGTCAGCATCGCGTGAGTCAGCTTTTCATTTTCAACTGGAGATGTTGAAGACGAGCTTAAAGCCGGAAGCCGAAGAAGTCAATCAAAAACGTTTCATATCGGTTCACTAAGTTTTACGTGAAACAATTTGAGCCGTGACATTGTCCGAAACGGGACTTTCTGGGAGAAGAACCGGAAGAAAAACTTGCGATCCGATGCCTTGAACCCTGAATTCCGGTAAATGTGTTTCGTTATGAAACAGCCAAAGAAAAATCTCATCCCGCGGGGACGCGCAGAAAGCCCGAGACGCCGGATTCCCGCCCACCAGCACTGCGGGAAGGACGGGTTTTGGGGGCACTGGATTGGCCGGTGCCCAAGCTTCAAGCCTGGACACCCCTATGCAGAAGCTCCAGCTTCTGCTCAAAGCCCGACAGGAGCAGGCAGGGTCTCGCATCCGATAGGGTTCCGTTCAACTCACCACCCACACCGTCTTTTCCCCCGCGAGGTGAATGACCTTGCTGCTCACCCTGCCCATGACGAATTCCTCCACCCTGGACAGGCCCCTGCGGCCCACCACGATGGTATCGTACCCCCCTTTCTCCGCCTCCTCCACGATGGCGTTCGCGCAGTTGCCGGCACAAGATTCGATCTTGACGGCGATGGAATCCGTCGGCATACCGGAAGAAACCAGGGCGGTCCTGGCCCGGTCGAACGAGGGTTCGAGCAGTTTGGCCGCTTCGGTGAGTTCGTTTTCCAGTTTCTGGGCGGCGCCTTTGTCGGCCTCCGCCGAGAAGACTTCACGGATAAATTTGCGCACCCCGCCAAGCCCGCGCACGGCGTGGAACAGGGTCACCTTGCATTTTTGCGAACCGTCCAGGACCCCGGCCAGGTACCGCACCGCCTGCATGGCCCCTTCCGAATTATCCATGCACATCAGGACCCTGCGGGGCGGCTGCGGGCTGCCCACTACCCACACCGGCACGGGCACCAGTTCCAGGATCTTGGTGGCAATGCTTCCCAGCATGAAGTCCTTGAACTCGCTCATCCCCTTGCGCCCGACGATCACCGCCCGGTAGTCGCTGCGCAGCTCGGCGGCGATGTCCCTGGCAATCCCCACCTTTCTTTCTTCTATCCGGACGCTGACGGATTCGTCCGAAAAGCCGGCTTCCGAGAATACCCGCGCGGCGGTTTCCATGAAATCCGCGATGGTTTTTTCCTGCTGCTGCTCCCAGGCGTCCACGCTCACCAGGTGGTACTTGTAGCCGGGCAGCTTCTGGACGTCGATAAACGATTCGGGGACCCGCGTGAAAATATGAAACAGGACCACCGAAAACCTGCCGGGGTCGAGGATGGACGCGGCGTACTTTACCGAGTGCAGGGCATGTTCGGACCCGTCCACGGCAATCATGATTCTTTCCAGTTGGGAAGGGTCCATGCGCCTTTTTCTCCTTGCTGGGGGTCGGTTCGGGATGTGGACTCGATGCCAATCGATGTCCTATTTTCATCCCGGCCGGGTTTCGCATCTCAAGCGAGGCGGGAGATCGCGTCCCGCCGTGGGAAAACTTTTAATTTTCGCTTCCGTCCGCATCCTGCGCCGGCGTTTCGGGCGGCCTCCCGTAAGCCGAACGGCACAGGATAACCGAACAGATATCCTTTATCAATTTCACCTTGTGCTCCTGGCACGAGGCGTCGTTAAACATCACCATGTCGAGCTGGCGAGTGTGGATCAGCATGTATCCGAGGATCCGGAGCTTTTCCTTCATGACCTCCTCGTCGTAGCCTTCGATACGCGCCATCACGCCGTCTTCTTTCACTTCGCTTCGGAATTCGAATTCTTCGAGGATTTCAGAAACGAACCGCGCCCGGCGAATTCTTCTGGCCGCATCGGCCGCCCCGCCTTTAAACCCGAAACTGACGTAGTTTTCGTTGGCCCGTTCCCCCACCAGGGCTTCAATGGTCGAAAAATGAAAGCCGAACCGCGAACTCAGGCTGCAAAAATTGCGCGAGATCATAAAATAATTGCGGTTCGTATACTGGGAGGGCATCGAAGGGTCGAGGGCCGGGTTCGAGCTTGCCTCCACCAGGATGGACATGAACCCCTTGGTATCCACCGGGGGCGGCCCCTCCCACGGGACGGCGATGATGCCTTCCCACAGGGCGAGCATCGGAATGGAAACGATGTTGTCCAGGTAGACGAACTTGCCCGGCGTTTCTTCCAGCAGGCCGTCGTCGAGGTTCAGCACCCACCACTGCATGGGGATTTCGCACACCAGTTGCTTGCTGGCTCGTTCCGAAAAATGGTGGTCCCTTCCGAACGAAAACATTTCCTTGACCGATTTTTCATGGCAAAACCGGGTAACATCGTGGAAAGTCCTGCACCGGGCCGCTTTGAACGCCGTAGAATCGGGGTCCAGGAGGTGGAGCGGGATGATGTGCTCGGAAACTTTCTTGAGGGTTTCAAAAACGGGACTGCCCTCCATGAGGCTCGTGCGCACCCGCACGTTTTTGAGAATGGAGTCCACCCGGCCGTCGTAGATGGTAAAACCGTCCGCATCGACGGTGACCACCCTGCCGTTTTCCAGCAGTTCGGCCGCTCCGTCCACCCCGAACAGGGCGGGAACGCCGAACTCCCTGGCCACATTGGCCAGGTGCCCGGCGGCGGTACCCTGCTCGGCAACCAGCGCCGCCGCGCGGCCCAAAAGCGCCGCCCACCGCGGAAGCGCCTGCTTTACCACCAGCACGCCGCCCTTCGGAAAAAGCAGCGCGTCGCTTTCCTTCCTGAGGACGAAAACCGGACCGCTTCCCGCGGACGGACTGGCGGCAATGCCGCCCGAAAGAATCACCTCGCCCGGCAAGTCGGTTTTGGCGGTCGGCACCGCCCGCACGGCCCCCTCCGTTTGCGTGAGGGGACGGCATTGAAGGAGAAATATTTTCCCCGCTCCGTCCAGGGCCCACTCGATATCCTGCGCGCAGCCGTAGTGGTTTTCTATCGCCAGGGCCATGCGCGCAAGCTCCACGGCGTTTTCATCGGATATCGAAGGGGCCGCACCGGCCTCCCCCGTCAGTTCGATACGGCACACTCCTTCGTCGGGATAACACACGAACTTCCACTCTTTTTCGGATATGCGCCTTTCGGCCATCACTGGCGGTTCACCGCGCGATACGGCGAAGAGATCCGCGGCCACGCTTCCGTCCACCACCGATTTGGGAAGCCCCCACACCGAGTGGATGAATACGCGGTCGTCTCTCGCATGGAGAGGGTTCCGGGTATAGATGACTCCGCCGGCCGCGGCGTGCACCATGGACATGCAGCCCACGCACATGTCGATGTCCTCGTCGCGGATTCCCCGGTTCAGCCGGTAAGTGATGGCCGGAAGGCTGTATTTGCTGGCAACGACTTCCTTGTAGGCCTCCAGGACGTTTTCGGCGCTCACGTTCAGTTCGGACCGGTACTGCCCGGCAAAGGAAGTCCCGTAGGAATCTTCGCCCAGGGCGCTGCTGCGCATCGAAATTTTGAGCCCCGGACCGTCGGTTGCTTCCAGCGCGCGGAATGCGCCGCGAATGGCTTCTTCGATCTGCGCGGGAACCGGGGACCGGATGATGAGCTGCTGGATCTGGCCGGAAAGCGAAAAAAGCTCGTCCATTTGTTCGGCGGGCGAAGATTGCAGCAGCCGGTCGATTTCGGACTGGAGTTCGCCGGAGCGGACAAACTCCCGGAAGGCGTGCGAGGTTATGGTGAAACCGTTGGGCACCGGCATGGCCAGCCGGTTCCGGATCTCCCCGAGGTTTGCCATCTTGCTTCCGGCTTCGTCGGCGTGGGTTTTGTCGATGCGGTCCAGGCCCACGACGAAGGGGCCGCCATCGGGTTCCTTTCTGCCGGAAAGTTCGTCGGCGATCGCTGCCTGGATTTGCCTGAAAACGTCGAACAGTTCGCGGTACTTGCCCGGAGCGAGTTCGTCCATGCACCGGATCATGCGAAAAACGTTGACCGAAACCGCCGTGGAATTCGCCTTGATGAAAGACATCCCGAAGGGCCGGTCCCCCTTCAGGGATTCTTCGAGTTCCGACATGATCTGGAGGGCTTTATTGTTGGCGCTGAGAAGCAGTTTGAAACTATGGTAGCGTGCCTGAAAGGCGGTGCGCAACGCTTCGATGTCCGAGGGGGTGAGCTTGTCTTCCCCCATGGAGATTCTGAGCTTTTGAAGGCATCTTCGTATCAGGGACATGGAAGCGGGCGCCAGCGTTGCGTTAAAGTATGCCCGGGAGCCGTAAAAGATCTTCTATATTATTTGTCGGAAGTCTTTTCCCTCAGGCATTTGCGTTTGAATGCATCCTGGATCTTATAGAGAAGTTCGTCGATATCTATCGGCTTCATCAGGTAGTCGAAAGCCCCGAGGTCGATTCCCTCGACGGCCACTTCCACACTGGCATGGCCGGTAAGCATGATCACTTCCAGGAGCGGGTGGACTCTCTTGATTTCGCGCAGGGTTTCAAGACCGCTCATGCCGGGCATCTTCACGTCGAGCACCACGATATCCACCGGAGCATCCTTCAGCCTTTCAATCGCCTGCTCTCCACCCGTCACGCCGTCTACTTCAATTTTTCTTTTTCTCAGCCTTTTGACGAGGGTCTCCAGGAATTCCACCTCATCATCCACGATCAGCACTCTGAAACTGTTGTCCACGGCACGGATCTCCTTAAGAAACGGAAGACGGAAATCGGATGATATCGGGTGTCGGGTATCAGACATCGGAAAAACGCCGGCACGAATGCCTCGACCGAGCCTTTCCGGCATCCGACATCTGCTGTCCGACATCCATTTTGTTTATTATTATCAAAGAGCGGTTTTTCATAAAGCAAATTCTTGGAAATTTTCCGTGCCTTCCGTTTTCGGTCCCGTCCCGCAAAAGCTTGACCCGCGGGGATGATGCCGCGGGCCGGAATCGGGATGCGGGCAACCGGCCCGGGGGGTGTGGGTCCGATTGCCCGCGGCCGCCGCCGGGCGGCCTATTCCCGGATCAGGACCGCTCGGGGTAGAACCGGTCCAGCATCACGGCGATCGCGGATTTGAGATGATCGATATTTCCGCTTTTCTCGATATAAAGCTCCGTCTCGCTCGAGTCTTCGCGTTCTTCGCTCAGGAAAGTATGCACCACCACAGGCAGAGGAGGATTGCGAGTCTGGGCCTTTTCGAGGACCGCGCTGCCGTGCACGTCCGGAATTTCCAGGTCGAGCACCAGCAGATCCGGCGGGTTCTCCCCGGCGATCTCCTGCAGGAGCTGGGCGCCATCCTTTGCGGTAACAACGTTGTAGCCTTCCGACGTCAGTTCCCTCCTAAGGAAGTCACGAACGTTCCTGTTCTTATCCGCAACCAGGATGCAGAATTTCCTCTTCATTGCCTCTTCACCCGCTCCCGCTTTCCATACGCGGCGGCATTTTTGGGGGCGCCGCCGCGCCGGAACTCTTGAAAATCAGCCCTTCCGTCAATCCTCCCGGCTTTTTACCAGGTATACCGAACAGGGGCTGTACTTTGCAATCTGGCTGGCGACACTTCCCAGCTTGAACCGGGACGAAGTGCTCAGCCCCCGGCTGCCGATAACGATGAGGTCGATGTTTTCGGTTTCGGCAAAATCTATTATGGCATCGGGAACTGAAATGGAAGTCATAATCGTCTTCGAACACACGTTGAGCAGGTTGTCGGCCGCCAGGCAATCGCAGGCTTTCTTTACGGCCTCCTCCGCCAACTGCTCGATGCGGCTCATCGTGCGCTCTCTTCTCGCGGGCGAAATTTCGTGGTCTTCCAGTCCGCCCATGAAAGGCACCACGCTGATGACATATATCTGCGCGGTTTTGAACTTCGCACAATCCGCGGCCACTTTGAGGGCTTCCATGGAATGGGTCGAGCCGTCCACCGGTACCAGAATTTTCATGTCGCGCTCCTAGATTTCTTTTTTCACCTTTGCTTTTTTCATGCTGAGCCCCAGGCCGTCGAACATGTAAAAAATGGCGTAGCCCCACCACAGGGTGTACACCACGTAGAACGCGAGCAGGGTTATCATGACTCCCGCCTTGCTGGACACGCTTTCGGGCGCTTCCCCGTAAAAGTTATACGCCGGCTCGATCGCCTTTTTCAGCACCTGGTCGCTGACGTTGGCCTGGTTGACTTTTTTCTGGAACTGGAAATCCACCACCATCCGGTTCACCACCTCGAACCACGTCTTGAGGGCCGACTTCGCCCCGGCATCGCCCGACAGGCCGTACCGGCCGGCGACCTCATTGCCGCGGTTGTAGTACATGGCATCGGAGTCCGCCAGCACCACCGTAAGGAGCTTGCCCAGATCCCCCGAGACCGTGAGCTTGCCCTCGTCGCGCCCCACCTGCGTCCCGGCCGCCATCAGCATCTTGATCGCCAGGTCGGGATTTCCCACCTTGATGGAAGCCTGGAAGGACTTGCCGGCGAAAGGTGCCACTTCCTCTTTAATATGGGGGATGAAATACGACGAGCCTTTCGCCAGCTTGTTGAACAGATCGTCGGAGAATTGCAGGCCGTTCCGGCCCTTGCCGAAAATGGGCGAGAAGATGAGCACCAGGACCACCAGGAACGTGATGCCGAACGACAGCCCCGTGAAAAACGTCCTTTTGTTTCTCAGGAGCACTTTCTTCTTTTCCGCATAAGCGGTCGTATGCGTGGTCATCTTACTCCTCCTCTCTGAGCAGCCGGAGATTTCCGAAGAACTTGGCGAAAATCCAGGCCCCGAACATCGCCACGACGATCCAGAACGCATAGTCGCCGATAAGCTGGATGGTTTTGGAAATGCCGTCCGGGACGTTGAGCACTTTCAGTTCCGTGAATTTCTTGGGCAGGGTCGCCGCGCGGTTGAGAAAGCCCGCGATGATCGACACGGCGTAAAACCCCCGGATATGAATGCCCTTGACCACCTTGGTGGTCAGCGCGCCCACCTGGATGCCCAGAAGCGAGCCGATGAGCATGCCCATGGCCAGGGTGTAGAACACGTAGCCGTAGATGGCGTACTGGCCAACGGCGGCAAGCCCCGCCGTGAAGATGATCTGCAGGATGTCGGTGCCCACCGTGGTCATGGAGGACACGCCGAAAATGTAGACGAACATCGGGAAGGTGACGAACCCGCCGCCCACGCCCATGATGGCCGCCATGATGCCCACCACCATGCCGCCCACGGCGATGATCCCGCCGGAGATTTTCTTGCCGCCGGGAACGAAGTCCTCATCGAAGGAGATCATGGGAGGGATTTTCACTTTCTGGAGCTTTACGGCCATCGAGGGGGTGCTCGAACCACCGCCGCCGTGCACGTCCACCGGACCGGCCTGTCTCCTGGACCGCATGAAGTCGATCAGCGCGTAAAAGCCGAGAAAGCCGAGCAGGACCGAGTACACGATGCTGATGAAGGCGTCGCTCAGGATCGGGTCGGTGTTATAGAGCCCCTTGTTGATCGCCCCGCCTATGAAGGTCCCGATCCCGGAGCCCACCAGGAACGCGATGGCCAACTTCACCGAAACGTTCCCCAGTTTCTTGTGGACCGCCGTCCCCATGATCGCCTTGGCGAAAATATGGAACAGGTCGGTGCCCACCGCCAGGATGCCTTTGACGCCGGCGGCCATCAGGGCGGGCGTGATGATGAACCCGCCTCCGGCCCCGATGCACCCGGTGATCAACCCGGCCGCCAGCCCGATGGCGATGGAAACCATGAAGATGGTCGTGCTGTAGTGCGCCGGGGCGTAAGCGTGCTTTCCACCCACCAGGTCGGCCGCTTCCAGGACCCCCACGAGCAGGATGGGCAGGGTGAGCAGGAAAATGATCAGCAGCTTCTTCCTGTTTTTGAGGATGGACATCGACACTTCGTAGTCCCATTGCGCATGGGCTATCGAAGCCGCCTTCAAGAATTCGAAAACTTTCCTCGGGCCACTCATTGGATGAAACCTCCTCTGGTTCGAACCGGATATAAATGCCTTCCACCAATAATCGCAGACCGTCACGAACGTCAGGCCGTGGTTGTCGCAAGGGTTCATGGCAACATGCATGCCACGGACGGGCTAAAAAGACGGGCTTTGAAGCGTCTGAAAATACGGAGAAAACCGGTCTGCTCCCGAAGGTTCGCCATCATTGGCGGCCGTTGTGATGTCAGGACTTTTTACGAAGTGTAAAAACTTTTGAGGCTGGGAAGAGAGGGGGGGCGATACTGGATGATACCGGATACTACCGCTCCCGGCGGAGGGCAATGCTGTTGACTTTAGGGGCGACGCTCCATGAACTCCTCTCCCCAATGCTGTTGACTTTAGAAGCGACGTTCCATGGTCCCCCCTCCCTTGGCGGGAGGGGCTGGGGGAGGGGATTGATATCGCTCAGTTTTTCACCCCCACCCGGCCTCCCCCATCAAAGGGGGAGGAGCTTAAAGTCAACAGCATTGCCGGCGCAGGGTGGGCGACGGCCCCCGGGACGGGAGGGTTACTCGATTTCGGTGGTGGCGGAAGTCTCGAAGCGGATGCGGTATTTGTCGATCTTTGCCAGCAGGGTCGGCCTCGACAGGCCGAGGAGCCTCGCGGCTCGCGTCCGGTTGCCGCCGCACAGGTTGAGGGCCTCGGTGATGAGCATCGCCGAGAACTGGTCGGTTGCCGCATCGAAGGCGTTTCCCTCCGATTCCGACGCCAGCAGGCTCCGGGCCCAGGCACGGACGGCTTCCTGCGGG
>LUZZ01000125.1 GCA_001603845.1 Syntrophobacterales bacterium Delta_01
AAGGCAAGCCTTACCCAAATCCTGCAACGGGTACAGAACGTTACCGAAAAAAAATCCACCATGCCCATTCTCGGCAACTGCCTGATCAGCGCATCCGCGGACCAGACCATCGAATTTTCGGCAACCGACCTGGAATTGAGCCTGTGGACCAAAATGGGCGCGCAAGTGGAGGAGGAAGGCAAAACGACGGTGTCGGCGCGAAAGTTTCTCGAAATAATCCGGGAAGTCCCACAAACCACGATCTCCGTCGAAACCCTTCCCAACAGCAAGGTCCTGGTGAAAGCCGGGCGGTCCCGGTTTGAACTCTCGACCATTGCCGCTGAAGATTTCCCGTATGTGAACCTGTACCAGGACCTGCCGGTTTTCAAGTGCGAGTCCGCCCTGTTCCGGCGCGCGCTCCAGAAAACGTTTTACAGCATCCCGGTGGAAGAGGACTCATTCACTCCTCCGGGGCTTTTGTGGCACCTGGTGAGCGAGGACACCTTCCGGTTCGTTTCGACCGACGGACACAGGCTGGCATATTACGAAATGCCGGCGAGTTCTTTTCCGGATGTGAAGGTCAGGGAGAACGGGATCATCATCCCGCGCAAGGCCGTTCAGGAGATCGTCAAGCTGCTGGAAGGGGAGGCGGAAGTCCAGATCGGCATGGACGAGAAATCGCTGGTCCTGAGGACCTCCGACACGTATCTCAGCTCGCTGCTCCTGGAGGCCGAATTTCCGGAGTACCAGGTGATCATTCCCGATGAGAGGCCCTTCGGGTTCACCATCGAATCGGACGTCCTGCACCCGGCCCTCAAACGCATGGCGGTAGTGACCGATATGACCTACCGGCACGTGCGGCTCAATATCACCAAGGATTCCCTGGAGCTCGAATCCGAAAACCCGGAATTGGGCAACGCCAACGACGTGCTGGACATCGAATACGGCGGAGAAGATTTCAACATCGCCTTCAACGTGAAATATATCCTGGATTGCATCCAGGTGATGGAAAGCCCCACCATCCGTTTCGAATGGGTCGACCAATATCACGGCGGAATATTTCTCTCTCCGGACGATCCGGGTTATCTGAGTCTGGTGATGCCCATGGTGGTCTGATAGAGTTGGGGAGCAGCGGAACGGCGTAATTGTAGGGTGGGCACGGCTTTATCGTGCCCACCGAAAACATCGGATTTATGGAGAACGGTGGGCACAAAAAGCCGTACCCACCCTACGTTTATTCAGCAGATATCAGATGTTAGCGAAAGCATCTTCCCTTCAGCGGCGTTAATGGGTAACTCCGCTGCTGGTGCCCACCGTTCCGCGAAACGATCCTCCGTATTTGACACGGGGCTGAGGCCCAGAATTGTCGCTTTCCGTCGTGGCGCAGGCCGTCAGCAGCGCCAGTATCACCAGGATTGTACCGATCATCTTCATGATCCACTCCAATGCGCGCAGCAGTTACTTCCATCGCCGATTTAATTATGGCACGCGGGCGGTGGTTGCGCAACCCCCCTCCACCGTCTAGTCGATCTTCGGGCACTGGAGGTGGAAAGGCGTTGCCTGCTCGAACTGGTGGGCGATCCTGAGCACCAGGTCTTCCTGAAAATGGGGGCCGAGGATTTGCAGCCCTACCGGCAGGTTGTCCGGCGTGAAACCGCAGGGGACCGATATGCCGGGGACTCCGGCGAGGCTTGCCGGAAGGGTGAATACGTCGCTCAAATACATCTGGAGCGGGTCGTCCGATTTTTCCCCTATTTTAAACGCGGCAACCGGTGAAACGGGCGCCAGCAGGGCGTCGCATTTCTGGAACGCATCCAGAAAATCCTGCCGAATGAGTGTTCTGACCTGCGATGCTTTCCGGTAATAAGCGTCGTAGTAGCCGGCGGAAAGCACGTAAGTTCCCAGCATGATGCGCCGTTTGACCTCCGCTCCGAACCCCTGGGAGCGGGTTCGGCGATACATTTCGATGAGATCTTTCGATCCTCCGGCCCTCAACCCGTATTTCACGCCGTCGTAGCGTGCCAGGTTCGAAGAGGCTTCCGCCGGCGCGATGATGTAGTAGGCGGCGATGCCGTATTCGGTATGGGGCAGGGACACCTCCACCAGTTCCGCTCCCAGTTCGCGGCAGGTTTCGATCGCCTTGCGCACCGCCGTATCTACTTCCGGGGCCGTTCCCTCGATGAAATACTCTTTGGGGATGCCCAGCCGCAGACCCTGGATTGGTTCGCCCAGGGCGGCCCGGTAGTCGGGGACCGGGAGGTTTACCGAGGTCGAGTCGCGCCGGTCGTAGCCCGCAGTGACCTGGAGCATAATCGCCGCGTCCTCCACGTCACGGGTGATGGGGCCGATCTGGTCGAGCGACGAAGCGAAGGCCACCAGCCCGAAACGAGATACCCGGCCGTAGGTGGGCTTGAGGCCCACCACTCCGCAAAAGGAAGCCGGCTGGCGAATGGACCCGCCGGTATCCGTGCCCAGGGCCCCGGCGCACAAGCCGGCCGCAACCGCCGCCGCCGACCCTCCGCTCGATCCCCCCGGCACCCTGTCCGTGTCCCAAGGGTTCCGGGACGGTCCGAATGCCGAATTCTCCGTGGAAGACCCCATGGCGAACTCGTCCATGTTGGTTTTCCCCACGAGGATCCCTCCGGCCTCTTTGAGCCGTTCGGTTACATGGGCGTCGTAGGGGGGAATAAAATTCTCCAGTATACGCGACCCGCAGGTGGTCCGGGTCCCGTTTACGCAAATGACGTCCTTGATGCCCAGCGGAACGCCGGCGATGGGCGAGGAGGTAAAATCCCTCTTGCCCGAATCGAAAAGCTGTGCCTCCTCCATCGCCCGGTCGGAGAGCGTGCTGATGTAGGCGTTCAGCCGGAGGTCGACGGTTTCGATTCGCTGTAAGTAGGCGGAAAGCACTTCAACGGCGCTCAACTGGCCGCTTGCCAGCAGGTCGTGTACCCGGTGGATGGGAAGAGAACATATTTCCATTTGCATGCCTTCTTTACCTGGAAGAAGATGACGCTGATCTCGCGCTCATGTTCGTTGTGAAACGCCGCCCCGCCGATTCGCGGGCTCAAATGACCTTGGGAACGACGAAATTGGTTCCGTCCGCTTCCGGTGAATTGGCCAGGGCTTCCTGCCTGTCCAGGGAAGGATGCACCTCGTCGGGCCGGAAGACGTTTTCGAGCTGTATGGCGTGAGTGGTGGCGGGAACACCGGTGGTGTCCAGTTCGTTCAACTTGTCCATGTAACCCAGGATCTGGTTCATCTGGCCCGTCATGCGTTCTTCTTCGGACTCGGACTGCTCCAGCCGCGCCAGCACGGCAACATGGCGAACCTCTTCCCTGCTGATCTTTTCGCTCATTTTTTTATTTCCATCGTTTCGGGCGCCTGCAATACGCCCCGTCGGTTCAACCGGCTTCAATCGACCAGAAAATTTTCCATCGTGCGGCAGTCCGTAAAAGCGGCCAGCACCGCGGGCAGGCCCCCGATCGCCGCACCCTGCAAAAGCTGGTAGGTGAGCGCGTGCACCCGCTTTTCCTCCTGTTCCTGCTCGGCGGGAGTGCTCACGAACCGCTGGATAAATTTTGCAAAACGCACCACGTGGATCAGTTCGTGTATTACCACATAGGTGGTCAGCGGCAATAGCTCAATTTGAGCGTCCCTCTCCACCGCCTTGCGGATCACGTGGTCCTGAACGCATATCTTGAAAAAATCGCCCGGTTCGCTTCCCCGCATCCGTTCGCCGGGTTTGCGCAGGTATCTCCTGATCTGTGCGAAGGCGCCGTCGGTGATCTCCTCTTCCTGCAGGTCCTTCAGGCTCTGGATGTCATAACGGTACCTCTTCCACTCGGAGGTTGAAATCTTGTAAAAATCACTTATCAGCTCTTCCGATACCTCGATGGCATGGGCAAGGACCCCGATTTCTTCATCTTTGAAGGGAAGACGTATCATTCCGGGCAGCGGCTCCGCTGTTGGTAGACTCGGCCGTAAACGGCCCGGTTTCTATGTACAAAAATTCTTCAATTAGATCAACCGGTTCAATTCCGGCTGCCGGCCCCGAGCAGCGGTTTCAGCATATTTTGTGCTCCGTTTTTCGGTAAATCGATGCTGGCGCGGTTTTTGCTGCTCCCTATACAGTTTGTCCTCATGAAACCAACAGGTGAATTTGACATGCAAGTCCGAAATAAACCGATTGACGTCGGCGTCACCGATTTCTGGCCCCGCATGATCGCCGCCGGGAAGCCGCTCCTGGCGCTGGACTACGACGGAACTCTCGCGCCGTTTCAGGTAAACCGGTTCGAGGCCCGTCCCCTGCCCGGCGTGGTCGAGCTTCTCCGGGACATAAGCGAGACCGGGCGCACGTTTCTGGCCGTCATTTCCGGGCGGGTGGTGGAGGAACTGGCCTCTTTCGTCAGCGGTTCCCGGGCGATCCTCGTGGGGAGCCACGGGTTCGAAATATTGAGACCCGGCCGCGGCGTGAGTATCATCAAACCCACAACGGTGCAACGGGAAGGCCTGGAGGCCGCGGTGCGGGAACTGGGGCTCAACGCCGGACAGAGGCTGGAAATAAAGCCGGCCAGTGTCGCGTTTCACACTCGCGGGATGGAAAAAACGAAGGCCGCGGAACTCGAAGCAGGGGTCCACGCGGCATGGTCGCAACTCGCCGCACGGCACGATCTTCAGTGCAGGCGATTCAACGGTGGAGTCGAACTGCGCTCGTCGGGAAGGGACAAGGGCGATGCGCTCCTGGCCCTTCTGGACGAGGCGGGCGCCGATTTTTCCACGTACATAGGAGATGACGATACGGATGAAGATGCCTTTCGCGCGCTCGACGGCAGGGGCATCGGCATCAAGGTGGGAGGCCCGGACGGGGAGACCGCGGCCCGGGGCTTCCTTCGGGATTGCCGGGCTGTCAAAACATTTCTGGAAGTTTGGCGTGATTTGGACGCGGTCCCAGGAGGGTAGTATCAATGAGTGAAGCGAGGCTTGTTGTCTTGTCCAACCGACTTCCAATCGTCCTTACCACCGACAGCAAGAAAAAGTGGAAAATAGGCCCCGGATCGGGCGGACTGGTGACCGCTCTCGGACCGGTGCTCCGGGACAGGGGAGGGATCTGGATAGGATGGCTGGGGGCCGGCTTGAAGGAACTTCCGGAAGATACAACGCGGGAGGCCCTGCTGCAGGAAGGGGCCAGCGAAACCGGCTACGCGCTGAAGCCCGTCGACCTGACCCGCGAGGAGGTCCGGGACTATTATTTCGGCTTCTCGAACGAGATCCTGTGGCCCCTTTTCCATGATCTCCCCTCGCTGTGCAATTTCGATCCGTCGTTCTGGCCGGCCTACGTGTCGGCGAACCGAAGATTTGCCGAGGCGGTTCTCGACAACACCTGCGAAGAGGACTTCGTATGGGTCCACGACTACCAGCTCATCCTGGTGGCGGCCGAACTCAAGCGCCTCGGGGCGAAACGGCGCACCGGGTTCTTTCTCCACATTCCGTTTCCGCCGCTCGATGTTTTTATCAGGCTTCCCTGGCGGTTCCAGGTCCTGGACGCCCTCCTGCGCTACGACCTGGTGGGCTTCCAGACCGAGCGCGACCGCCGCAATTTCATCGACTGCGTGCGCTCGCTCACCAGCGGCGTGAGGGTGGTGGGCCACGGACACGTGTGCAAGCTTCTGACCCCGGAACGGGAACTGCGCGTGGGCAGCTTCCCCATCAGCATCGATTTCCAGGAATTCGCGGGCCTGGCCAAAAGACCGGGCGTCATCGGACAAACCAAGCTTATCCGCGATAACCTTCCCAACCGGAAGCTCCTTTTCGGGGTGGACCGGCTCGACTACACCAAGGGCATTCCCAACCGGCTCAAGGCGTTCGTGAACGCCCTGGAGCGCTACCCCGAACTGCGGAGAAGAATTACGCTCATCCAGGTGGTGGTGCCCAGCCGGGAGTCCATCAGCGAGTACAAGGCGCTCAAGCAGGACATCCACCGGCTGGTGGGGGAAATAAACGGGCGCTACACCCAGGTGGGATGGACCCCCATCATTTACATCTGCGGGTCGCTCAGCCGGCCCGAGCTGGTAAGCTACTACCAGGCGTGCGAAATCGCGCTCATCACGCCGCTCAAGGATGGAATGAACCTGGTGGCCAAGGAGTATTGCGCAAGCCGGGTAAAATACGACGGGGTGCTGATCCTGAGCGAATTCGCGGGCGCGGCGTCCAGCCTGCAGGGCGGGGCGCTCCTGGTAAACCCCTACGACGTCGAAGGGGTGGCCGACGCCATCCACCGAGCGGCGAACATGGACTCCGACGAAAAGCGCAGGAGGATGAAGCTCATGAGGCATTCCGTGCGGAAAAACGACATCTTCCGCTGGGTGTCTTCCTTCCTGAAAGCAGGCGTAACAGACGACCTGGCGCAATTTCCGTTCATGGAATTTTTTGTCCCCAGACGGAAGCAGGAAGCCGATTCGTCCTTTTTCCACCAAAGTCCGCTGCAGCACTGAGGCTAAAGCCTCGATGCCGCCCGAAAGAGCGGGGGAAATGTCTCCCCCCCCGCACCCCCGGATTCGCCCGCACGCGCATACGTGCCGGGTACTCGGCAGCCGCATGGCGCTCCCACGCTTTTATACACAACGCCAAAATTATTTGCGAATTGAGCGATGTAGATGGAGGGAGCGAAGCGCAACTCATCAAATTGGATGCAAACACACCGATGGGTTGCGCTTCGCTTCCGAAGTTGAGAACCAGCGGAAAGACGCCGGATTCCCGCTCAGAAGCGTTACGGGAATGACGATCTTGGAAGTCTTGCGTTAACTCGTGACGTCCCCTGTTTGGCCTTGCGTCCACATTATGCAGCCCCTTCAGGGCATTGATCTCGTCTACGACCGGATTTCCCCAGGGTGGCGCTGGCGCTGCCCCTGGGCTGGCCTATTGAGCCCCTTCGGGGCAAAGACACCGGATTCCCGCCCAAAAGCGCTGTGGGAATGACGATCTTGGAAGTCTTGCGTTAACTCGTGACGTCCCCTGTTTGGCCTTGCGTCCACATTATGCAGCCCTTTCAGGGCATTGATCTCGTCTACGACCGGATTTCCCCAGGGTGGCGCTGGCGCTGCCCC
>LUZZ01000510.1 GCA_001603845.1 Syntrophobacterales bacterium Delta_01
GCCGTTCGGTAAAGCCCGTGCGGCCCAGCGTGTAGTTGAAAGCCCGGCATATTCCGGTGGACCCAATGCCCGCAAACGGCGTGGGGACGCCGGCGATGTCGTTGGCGATCGCGCGTCCGTGCTTGTTGGCGGTCGATCCCAGGGGCACAAAGAGCGGGGTGGTGTAGGTGGGATCGATGTACCGGTTCACCACGCAGTCGCCCCCGGCGTAGATGTCCGGGTCGTTGGTGCGGCCATTGGGGTCGATGACGATGCCGCCCTTGGGGGCGCATTCCAGGCCGGATTCCCTGGCCAGTTCATCGTTGGGGCGCACACCCACGCCAATGATGACCAACTGGGCGGGGATCTCGCGCTTTTCCGTCCGCACGGCGGCGACCGCGCCGTTGCCTTCCAGGGCGAGCACCTTCTCGCCGAGCACGAGATTCACGCCCTTGTTTTTCAGGTGCTTGGCGGCCAGCAGCGCCATTTCCCGGTCGAGGAACTGGGGCATGATCTGGTCGAATATTTCCACCATGGTCACCTTGAGCCCGCGCTTGACCAGGGCCTCCGCCACTTCGACGCCGATATAGCCCGCGCCGACCAGCACCGCCTCCTTCAGCCCTCCGGCCTCGATGCTCTCTACCATGCTCTCCGCATCATCCGGGTGGCGGACGGTCCACACATTCTTGAGTTCCAACCCCGGAATGGGCGGCCGAACCGGCCTGCTGCCCGTGGCGATGACCAGCTTGTCGTAAGGCAGGTACTCCTCCGCCCCGGTATTCAGGTTCTTGACGAGCACGCGCTTTTCCTTGCGGTCGATCTGGAGGGCTTTCGTCTTGGTGAAGGTCTTGAATCCTTTGACCTTCTCGAAAAAGATGGGAGTGCGGGCCACACCGACGGGAGTTTCGCTCAGCATGGCGACGTCCGGAAATTCCCCCTCGACGTAATAGGGCAGTCCGCAGGCGC